>NZ_JBIBGE010000030.1:73312-94500 GCF_042956345.1 Pseudomonas sp. NPDC008258 | reverse complement strand
GCTTGGACGGGGTGAGAACCGCGTCCAAGCCTCAAATGTGTAAACCATGTCCCCGGTTTACGATGTAAACGATGTCTCCGGTCGTACACCGCGAACACCGGCGAAGCCGGTGCCATCCACTACGTTGCCTGTTTCGCGGGCGCGCCCGCTCCCACATGAGTCCGCGCGGTTGCAAATTTTTGTTTTGTAACAGCACCCCCGCACAGTGGCAAAATGCCTGGCTTAACGAGAAATGTTCTCATTATAATCAGCCTCCCCAGTTTGCCTGAGCATAGGAAAGTGCTGACGTGCTGGAACAACTCTTCAACGAACACGCCTCCGCCTTGCACCGCTACCTGCTGCGCAAGAACTGCACGCCAAGCCTGGCTGCGGACATCGTCCAGGAAACCTTCCTGCGGCTGGCGCAGATGGACGGGGTAGAGCGGTTGCTCGCCACCCCGGCCTACCTGTTCCGCGTTGCCCACAACCTGATGATCGACCATCATCGCCGTTATGGCAGCAAGCGCTACGAAGCGGAGCCTGCGAGTATCTTCGATGGCCTGATCGATGAAGCCAGTTCGCCAGAAGACCAGGCCCTGGGTGCCCTGGAACTGGAACGCCTGCACGCGACGCTGGAGCTGTTGCCAGAGCGCACCCGCAATGTGTTCCTGCTGTGCCGGGTAGAAGGCATGACGCACAAAGAGGCCGCCGAGTATTTACGGATCTCCACCAGCTCTGTACAAAAACACCTGGCCAGCGCGCTGGCCAGGATTGGCCGAGGGCTTGAGCCTGACCATTAGGGCAGGCGCTGGCGCTGACCTGGCCGGATTAACAGAAAAACACCAACAGGCAGCAAACACCGTACCGTGAACCCCACTGAACCTGTTGACCCGATCGAGCGCAAGGCCGCCGATTGGGTCATGAAACACCGTCAAGGTCGCCTCGGCCCAGCCGAGCAGGCGGCCTATCGGCGTTGGCTGGAAGCCGACCCCCGGCATGCTGCGGTCGCCCAGCGCCTTGACCGCGCCTGGCAGGTCAGTGCGGCGCTGCGCCAGGGGTATGTGCGCCCGCCTCGGCCGGCCCGTGCAGCCGGTCCGCTGGGTTGGCTGCAAACCGCCTGGCACCGGCGTTGGGCCAGTGGTGGTGTTCTCGGCGGATTGGCGATGGCCTGCTGGTTGTGGATGGCGCCGCCATTCTGGGTGCAGGGCCTGGGCGCCGACTACCAGACCGGTTACGGTGAAGTGCGCCATGTCACGCTGGAAGATGGCAGCCAGCTTGAGCTGGGCAGTCGCAGTATTCTCAGCGTTGCCTATGACGGCCAGCGCCGCACCGTGCGCCTCAAGCGCGGCGAGGCGATCTTCAGCCCGTCGCCCGTGGGCGAAGCAGAACCGCGCCCCTTCACGGTCAGCACCCCGGGGGCCAGTATCACCGCCCGCGGCACCCGCTACCTGGTCGGCGTCGACAAGGATGATCGCTCCGGTTGGGTGGGCGTGCTGCAACACACGGTCGAAATCAACCTGGTCTCCCACGGTCTGGACGACGCCTCCGCCTCCGCTGTGCTGCAAGAAGGCGACAGCTTGCGCTTTGGTCCCCACACAGGCCTCAAGCCGCTGGAGGTATCCCCCGAAGAGCTGGCCAGCTGGCAACAGGGCAGGGTGGTGCTGCGCCAGCAGACGCTGGCCCAGGCAGTCGAGCAGCTGGGCCGCTATCGTGCCGGGCTGACGCTGGTGCGCGGCGATGCGCTGCGGCGCCTTCCGGTGAATGCCGTGGCACGGGTCGATCATGTCGATGACGCCCTCAAGCAGCTGGCCAGGCAAGCGCACGCCCGGGTATTGGAACTCCCCGGCGTGTTGTTAATTTACTGATCTAAAAAAATCCATACATAGAACAATTCGCTCTACTGCGTTTTCATGCTTCGCACGTTACTGAATGCAAATAACTCTTATTTGTCTTTAGCTAGGGTGCATGGAAACAATGTCAAAGGGAGCTTCAGGGCGTTTCGCCCCACAACGCGGCAAGCTGAGCCTGGGAATTCAGCTGGCCCTGTTGACCTGCTGCGGCGCTGCGTCGGTACTGCCGGCCATGGCTGCCACCGACCCGGCTGCGGCCACCACCAGCCAGGCCGGCCAGTACCACCAGTTCGATGTGAAGGGCGGGGCACTGGAAGATGCCATGTTGCAGCTGGCGCGCCAGGCGGGCGCCGAGCTCTACCTGACCGGTGATGCCTTCGCCGGCCTGTACGCCAACCCGGTGCAGGGCCGCTACTCGCTGGACGGCGCACTGCGCCAACTGCTCAGCGGCCTGCCGGTCAGCTTCAGCCTCAGCGGCGGCACCGAGCGCCCGGTGATCCACCTGCAATCGGCCGCCAGCGCCGGTACCGATGACCTGCACCCGACCTACGTGTACAGCCAGCGTGACGGCCGCTCGCGGGACGAGAAGGGCTACAGCGACATCTACGACCAGGACATTTCCACCGTCTACGCCGGTAAGGAACAGATCGAGCGTTACAAGGGCGCTGCCCCCGCTGATGTATTCAAGGGCATGCTCAACGTCTACAGCGGCGACGCCCGCAACAGCGGCGCGCTGGACCCGAACGTACGCGGCATCCAGGGCCCTGGCCGGGTGCCGCTGACCATCGACGGCACCGAGCAGGCGCTGACCGTTTACCGCGGCTACATGGGTGCCAACAACCGCAACTACATCGACCCCAACCTGATCGGTTCGATCAAGGTGATCAAGGGGCCGAACCTGGAGCGCAACGTCTACAGCGGCGTTGGCGGTGCGGTGGTGGCCAACACCCTGAGCGTCGATGACATTCTGAAGGAAGGCGAGGAATTCGGCGGCGAGTTCAAGATCGAGGGTAGCAACAACTCGGTGTCGCCGCGGCTGCCCACCCTGTTGACCGGGCAGATGCCCAGCGCCGATTACCAGTACTTCCCGATCAATTCCTATTACGATCCGTCGCTGTATAAGCACCCGCGCACCAGTAGCAGTAACGACTTGTTGTCGAGCGACGACAAGGCCTATCGACTGGCACTGGGTACCCGTCAGGAGCATTTCGACTTGATGGGCGCCTATGCGTATCGGGAAAAAGGCAACCACTACGCCGGCAAGAAAAAGAGCAGTTATTACTCCAGTGGCGAACTGGTCGACGGCAAGTGGGACTATGTGCCGAACCTTGCCCGTATCTACAAACCCGGCGACGAAGTACCTAACAGTTCCAGCAAGATGGAGTCGTGGCTGGCCAAGGCCACCTGGAAAATCGACGAAGGTCAGAGCCTGGAGTTCGGTTATCGCGCCACGGATTCCTTGTATGGCGAGATTCTGCCGTCGCGCATTTCCTTCTTCACCCCGGGCAGTACTTACGATGCCGCGAACTATGGTGTGCCGCAGTGGCCGCTGAGCCACGTGGACAGCAAGGCCTATAACGTCGAGTACAAGCTGAACCCCGAAGACAACCGCTGGGTCGACTTCTATTCGAACCTGTGGATGACCCGAACCGTCAGCGATACCTACAGCGCAGGCGGTGTGCCTAACGAAACCACGCCGCAGAACCCTGAGTTTCGCAACACCGCCGTGGCCAATGCCAAGCACGATCGCGCCGGCCTGACCGTCAGCAACAAGTTGAAGTTACTGGATAGCCTCGATCTGACGCTGGGTGGTAGCTATCAGCATGAAAAACTCAGTTCGGGTGACAGTGTGCACGACCTGGCCAACGGGGCGACGCGACTGTTCCCGAGGGCCGGGCGGCGCGAGGAGCAGGAGTACAGCTTCAATTTCGATTGGCAGCCGGTTTCGTTTGCGCGCTTCACTGCCGGTGGCCGTTACTCCTCGTATTGGTCTTACGATGATTTTCTCAAAGGCCAGCAACGTGACACGGGGGTGACTACCCAGAATGTCCAGAGTGGCAAGCGGGTCGGGTACACCACGCGCAAGACGTTGTCGCAGGAAGAGTGGCGTGCAGCCGTGGACGAAAAGATTCAAAACATGCAGCTGTTTTGGGACATTTTCGGTGCCACTGAAGCTGAGCGCCAGGCCGATATTGAGTCATTTGAACGTTCGACTCCGTACGAAATGGATACGGAGCAAAGCCAACACTGGGCCCATGACGGCAAAGGAAAGTATCAGCGCAGTAACAACCCATGCATCGCGGCGGCGGCGGCGGGCGAGAATGTAGTGCAGTGCTTCCACGAGACTTATGATGGCTCAGCAAACGTCGTCGACAGTGAAGGTAATCTGGTTAACCAACAGGTCGACACATCGGTAAAGCATCGCAGGGACCAAGGCTGGGTGCCCAACCTTTCCGCCACGTTCTACACCTCGGAAAACGGTCGATTCTATTTGCGTTATAGCGAGGCAATCCGTTATCCGAGCATGTTCGAAAGCACTGTGGGTTTTTCTGCGTCACTGACGCCATGGGACCTGGAGCCCGAGCATGCGCATAACTACGAAGTGGCTTATATCCATAATTTGAGTGGCCTGCTGGGCAGCGAGCAGGCAGACGTCAAACTTACCTACTATCACAATACGACCGACAACGTCATCGAGCGAAGCCCCCAGTTAGTGTTTTCCAATGTCGAAAAACAAACGACATCGGGTATCGAGTTGCAAGGCCGGTACGACAGTGGCCGTTTCTTCACTGACGTGAGCGTCGCCCATGTGTTGAAGAATAAGGTGTGCGACGAGAACTCGGCAATGCAACTGGACCCGAGCGGTAGTACGCCCGACTGTGTGGATGACGGCTTCCTCGGCGGTTACCTGGTGGGCATGGCCATGCCTGAGTGGTCGGCCAACCTCGGCATCGGTGCGCGCTTCCTGGACCGTCGCCTTGAAGTTGGCGGGCGGGTTATCTACTACAAGGGCCATGACAGCAAGTTTCACAGTAACTACGCCGGTAATCCCATGGTGTCGTACTACCTCAATACACCGTTGTCCTGGGATGACATTGTTACCTATGACGCTTATGTCAATTACAAGCTGACTGACGATGTGAATGTCGAGTTGGTTGGCACCAACCTGGGCAACCTTTATTACCTGGATCCCCTGACGCGCTCGGCAATGCCAGCGCCGGGGCGAACGTTGAAAATCGGTCTGACTGCAAACTTCTGAGGTGAATTGACTATGGGTGGATGAAGACTGCCAGTGTTCGGATGTGCTCGTGTTTTGGAAACTATTAACTTATCAAAGGATCATGAAATGAAAGCGTTCCAAGTTTCTGTAGTTGCCGTTGCCCTGCTGGGTCTTGCCGGTGTTGCGCAGGCCGATAGTGCTTCCGGGCAAAGCTACACCGGTACCATTGTGGTATCTGGTGCGAGCGGAAACACCCCGAATCACGGCAGCCAGGCAGGTGCGCCTGCTGTGGGCGTACTGGCATTCTATGGTGGCGCTAAGGTGGGCTTCAGCGGCCTGAAGGGCATGGTGCCCGCCGACACCAATGGTGTGACCACGATTACGCCGGCAATGATGCCAGCTTCTCACTCCGCGCTTGGCAACTTCGATTTCAAGCAGGTTTCCACTCAGCAGGTGTACTTCGGCGAGTGGTCGCAGAACGGCACCAACAATGATCCGACCCGTGTCGTCTACTACTCCGGTGATACCACCGGACGCGTACTGCCAACCACCAATGTCAGCTATGCGGTCCAGGGTATCAGCAATTACTCCGGTGCCAACCTGCTGTCGGGTGATCTGACCGCTACCTTTGGCGCTGCGGCTCCAACCCTCACGGGTGACTTGGCTAACGGTGCTCTGAAAGTCCGGCTGGCGGCCAACATCGACAAGTCGACGGCAGCCTTCTCGGGCGCCGCTCGCGCCCTCAATCCGACCACCAATGCTCAGCTCGCGACCGGCACTACCCAAGGTAGCTTCTTCGGGGCTGGCGCTACTGCTTCCCTGGCCGGCATCGCCAAGTTCGATAACCGCAACTACGACACCGCATTCGGTGGCGTGAAGAACTAAGCCGACCCGCTTGATGCTGGTCTGTTAAGTGCGTCAGGGCCGCTTTGCGGCCCTGATTGCTGCTATTTCAAGGCACCCCGAGAGCCGAGCAATGCCCCAGCCTTCACGCCTGCATTACCTGCTGCTGCTTTATCTCCCGCTTTCTTTCCCCACCATCGCCCAGGCTGACCAAGACACCAACCTGCGCCTGAACCAGAGCATCGAGTACCGCGCCAACCGCCAGGAGCGCGAGCTGCTCAAGGACGAAATTGCCGGCACCACGCTGGTCATCGATGGCCAGACCTACCGGGTAGAAAACAACCTCGACGACCTGGGCCGCGCCCTCTATGTTTCGGTGCAGCGCCAACAATGGGCCGACGTGAACGCCTTCCGCGCCCGCTACGTCGCGCTGCCAGGCCACGACCCGATGCTGCTGGCTTACGCCGATGGCGCACTGGCCCGCTCGCACGGCGACCTGGACCAAGCCGAGGCGCACTACCGCCAGTTGCTGGCATTGCAGGGCGACTTCCTGCCCGGCCAGCTGGAACTGGCCCGGGTACTGTTCGAAAACCGCAAGGACCGCGAGTCCACCGACGCCTTCCGTCAGATCAGCCAGAGCCTGGGGCCGGCAGATGCGCGCAACCAGGGCCTGGCCAACACCGTCGACAGCTTCATCGAGGCGCTGGACCATCGCGAAAGCTGGCAAGGCTCGCTGGCCGTCGGCCCGACCTGGAACGACAACCTCAACCAGACCTCGGAAAGCACCACCCACTACCGCCTGGAAACCAGTGACGGGGTTTACCTGGTCGAGCGCAAGATGCCCAAGGCGGTGTCGGCGCAGGGCATCGACTACGAAGCCACATTGAACAAGCGCGTGGCCCTGGCTGGCCACCATGGCGTGTTTGGCCGGGCTCTGGCCTACGGGCAGGCCTATGACAAAGAAAGCAAGTACAACGAAGACACCTTCATCGGCAACGCCGGCTACAGCTACCAGGACGGGCGCAACCAGTACAGCCTGGGCCCGCAGTTCGAATACAACCGCATTGGCAGCGATCCGATGTACTCAGCCTGGGGCCTGCGCGGTGAATGGATGCACAATCTTTCAGCTACCCGCATGCTCAAGCTGGAAGGCGAATACAAGGATATGGCTTACCGCCGCCAGGCTGCCGACACCTACGACGGGAGTGCCGCTTCGGTCTATGCGACGCTGTGGCAAGCGCTGCCGCAGCAATGGGTGCTGTTTGGCGGTTTAGACATTACTGACCGCAACACCAAGGATGCGACCGAGGCCTACTTCCAGCGGGGCCTGCGCCTGGGCGTGGCCAAGGACTTCGACATCGGCCTGAGCACCGTGCTGTTCGCCTCCTGGCGTACCCGCCAGTACGACGCCTATAGCGCCTTGCTCGACGACCGGCGCCACGAAGAAGAGCAGGGCTATACCTTTATCGTCAGGGCCCCGGCGCTGGCCTTCCACGACCTGGTGCCCAGCCTGACCTTCAAGTACAACAAGGTGAACAGCAACGTCGACTGGCTGTACAGCTGGGAGCGCAATAGTGTCAGCCTGAAGCTGGAAAAACAGTTCTAGCCGAGCCTGCGCGGTCTGGAACTGTGGGAGCGGGCGTGCCCGCGAACACCGGCGAAGCCGGTGCCATCCACCGCGCTGGGATCTTCGCGGGCATGCCCGCTCCCACAGGGATCGCGCCAGCTTTTAGAAAATGGGCAAGACAGTTGATCCGACAAGACCCTGTGTATGGCTTCAATGTGGGGCCATACTCGCAGCAGGTGACATTGGCCTCCCCCGACCAATGCGAGTAAAGTGCCGCTCCCGTTTCGCCTGAGGCAGCCAGCAACATGAACCCTACATTCGATATCGCCGTCGTCGGCGCCACCGGCAGCGTCGGTGAAACCCTGGTACAGGTGCTCGAAGAGCTGGCGTTCCCGGTCGGCACCTTGCACCTGCTGGCCAGCATGGAGTCGGCGGGTAGCAGCGTGATGTTCGCTGGCAAGAAGCTCAAGGTGCGCGAAGTGGACAGCTTCGACTTCGCCCAGGTCAAGCTGGCCTTCTTCGCCACCGGCGCCGCCGTCAGCCGCAGCTTTGCCGGCAAGGCGCTGCAGGCCGGCTGCACGGTCATCGACCTGTCCGGCGGCCTGGACGACGCCCTGGCCCTGGTGCCAGAAGCCAACGCCGAGCGCCTGGTCGGCCTGGCGCTGCCGGCACGCATTGTCAGCCCATGCTCGGCCGCGGTCGCCCTGGCCGTCGCGCTGGCACCACTCAAGGGCCTGCTGGACATAGAGCGGGTGCAGGTAATGGCCGCGCTGGCAGTGTCTGCGCAAGGCCGCGAAGCGGTCAGCGAACTGGCCCGGCAAACCGCCGAGCTGCTCAATGCCCGGCCGCTGGAGCCGCGCTTCTTCGACCGCCAGGTGGCATTCAACCTGCTGGCCCAGGTCGGTGCTGCCGACGAGCAGGGCCATACTGCCCTGGAGCGCCGCCTGGTCAGCGAGCTGCGCGTGCTGCTGGGCCTGCCTGAACTGAAGATTTCCGTGAGCTGCGTTCAAGTCCCGGTGTTTTTCGGCGATAGCTTCAGTGTGGCCGTGCAAAGCCGCCGCCCGGTCGACCTGGCAGCGGTCAACCAGGCCCTGGACGCAGCCGACAGCGTCGAGTTGGTGGAAAACGACGATTATCCAACCCCGGTTGGTGACGCAGTGGGCCAAGACGTGGTCTATGTTGGTCGTGTACGTCACGGTGTTGATGAAGATCAGCAGCTCAACCTTTGGCTGACCACGGACAACGTGCGCAAAGGCGCCGCGCTCAACGCCGTGCAAGTGGCGCAATTGTTGATTAAACACATGCCGTAAAAGATACTGGCGAGCACTTTTGTCCTGCTCTGCTTGCAGGTTTCGGGACGATTCATACAAGGGAAGAGGTCATGCTTCGAATTCGCAAACTGGTTCTGGCCATGGCTGCAGCATCGGCGCTGTCGTCTGGCATGGCGAATGCGCTGGGCCTGGGGGAGCTGACCCTGAAGTCAGCACAGAATCAGCCGCTGGACGCCGAGATCGAATTGCTCGACGTGCGCGACCTCAAGGCCGCCGAAGTGGCGCCAAGCCTGGCGCCGCCGGAAGAGTTCAGCAAGGCCGGGGTGGCGTTTCCGACCTACCTCGAAGACCTGACCTTCACGCCGGTGATCAACCCCAACGGCAAGAGCGTGCTGCGGGTTACCTCCAGCCAGCCGCTGCCGGGGCCAGTGGTCAAGTTCCTGGTTCAGGTGATGTGGCCGCAGGGCCGCCTGTTGCGTGACTACAGCGTGCTGCTCGACCAGGCCAAGGCCCAGGGTGACAAGCAGGCGGCGGGCAATGTTGCCCCGGCGGTAACCGGTGCCAGCAACTACACCACCCAGCGTCGCGACACCCTGTGGCAAATTGCTGCGCGCAACACCCAGGGTGGCTCGATCCAGCAGACCATGATCGCAATCCAGGCGCTGAACCCGGACGCCTTCATTGGCAACAACATCAACCAGCTGAAGGTGGGCCAGGTGCTGCGCCTGCCCGACCAGCAGCAGATCCAGAACATCCCGCAGGGCGAGGCGAACAGCGAGGTGGCCGAACAGTATGCCGCCTGGCGTGAAGGCCGCCGGCTGGGCCCGCGTGCGCGCCAGCTCGACGCTACCCGCCGTGGCGCCGCCGAGGCGGCACCGGCACGTATTGCCCAAGGCGACAACCTGCGCCTGGTCAGCCCGGGCAGCCAGGCGGGTGCCGGCCAGGCCAAGGCGCTCAATGACAAGCTGGCCGTGGCCCAGGAAAGCCTGGATACCAGCCGCCGTGACAACGAAGAACTGAAAAGCCGCATGACCGACCTGCAGAGCCAGCTGGACAAGCTGCAGCGTCTGATCGACCTCAAGAATGACCAACTGGCCCGTCTTCAGGCCCAGGGTGTAGCCGCCCCGGCAGCGGCTGCCGCTACGCCGGCCCAGCCAGCGACGGCTGCCCAGCCGGCGGCCAAGCCCGCACCTGCTGCCGCCGATACCGCGCCCAAGCCGGTGCCGGCCGCCAAGCCTGCGCCAGTGGCCCAATCGCAAAGTGTCGTCGACCAAGTCATGGGCAACCCGCTGCTGCTTGGGCTGATTGCCGGCAGTGCATTCCTTGTGCTGCTGCTTCTGTTGCTGCTGCTGGCGCGCAAACGCAAGGCCCAGCAAGAAGCTGAAAAGCACCTGCGCATGGCGCGGGCGCTGGAAGAAGAGCAAGGCACAGGTTTTGACACCGATACCGAAAGCCTCGACGGCGTCGAAGTTGCGGAGCCGAGCGTGACCCTGTCGCCAGCCGTGGTCGCCGCCTCGGCTGCCGCTGCCGTTGCTGCGGAGAAAGTGGCTGAGCCAGCCGTCGAAGCGGCGCCAGCGCCTGAGCCGCAAGCCGACCCGCATGCCGCGCTGCTGGCGGAAGTCGACCAATGCCTGGCCGAAGGGCGCCTGAACCGCGCTACCGATCTGCTGGAGCCCGCTGTGGCCGCTGCGCCGGAGCGTGATGACCTGCGCCTGAAGCTGATGGACGTGTACGCCCGCCAGGGTGATCAAAGTGCGTTCGCCGAGCAAGAGCGCAAGCTGCCGGCCAGCGAACAGAACACGGCCGAAGTAGCAGGGCTGAAAGAGCGTTACCCTGCCATGCTCGGCCTGGCCGCTGCTGGCCTGGGTGCGGCGGCGCTGGCCGCCGAGATGGATGAGCAGTACGTGCAGGAGCTGCTGCAGGACCAGCCCGAGGCGCCCGTGGTTGCCGACGTGGTGCCTGAGCAAGTGCCTGAATTCGAGCCGCAGGTGGAGCCAGAGCCAGGGGTTGTCGGGCAAACGGAGCCTGAGGCCATGTTCGAGCCTGAAGCGGACCTGGATGCCTTCGACGACGTGCCCACGCTCGATGTATCGGGCCTGGAAGAACACGGCCTCGATGAACAGGGCCTGGACAGTGCCTTCGACTTGAGCCTGGGTGAAGACCTGCCCGAAGAAGACCCGCTGGACGCGCCGCTACTGGACGCACCGGTGGTTCAGGAGCCTGTACCTGACGAGTTGGTAATTGCCGAGCCTGTGCTGGATGAGCCTGCATTTGACGAGGCTCAGCCAGAAGAACAGCCGTTTGCCGTGGATGCCGAATTGCAAGCCGACGCCGACGCCGATTTCGAGGCCATGCTGGCCCAGGCCGAGCCGCAGCCGGCTGTCGACCTGGCTGATTTCGACCTCGATGTCAGTGAGCCCGTTGCCCCTGCCGCCCCGGACGCAGTGCAAGAGGCCCCGGTGGATATCGCTGCCGAGCTGGCTGCTTTCGACAGCGAGCCGGCGTTCGACCCGGTTTCCGATTTCGACATGCCGTCGGACTTTGACCTGTCGTTGTCGCTGGAAGACGATTCGCCAGCAGCCAAAGGCTTTGCTGCGGAACTGGACGACGTCAACGCCGAGCTGGACAAGTTGTCGCAGAGCCTGGAGTCGCCTTCGCTGGAGCCGCACTTCACCAGCGAAGACGCCGCTGAACAGCCGGAGCCTGAGCCGCTGGACGACCTGGACTTTGACTTCTTCTCCGGCAGTGATGAAGTGGCCACCAAGCTCGACCTGGCACGTGCCTACATCGACATGGGCGACAACCAGGGCGCGCGGGACATCCTGGATGAAGTGGTCAAGGACGGCGACGACGGCCAGCGTCAGGAAGCCGAGGACATGCTCTCCCGGCTGGTCTGAGTTACTGCAGGCAACGCAGACCTTGTGGGAGCGGCCTTGCGTCGCGAAAGGGCCGCAGAGCGGCCCCAGGTTCCCAGCTACACAGCCGATATCGCCGGGGCCGCTTTGCGGCCCTTTCGCGACACAAGGCCGCTCCCACAGCCCTACAAGGCTGCCGTTGTCGTTATAATCCTCGCCATTTCGTACACCCCACAGGTTTCAAGCGCTTGGACATCATCGACACCGCCACCACCGAATCCGCGGCCGAAGGCTATTCCCGTATCGCCCTGGGCGTGGAGTACAAGGGTGCCCGCTACCGCGGCTGGCAGCGCCAGGCCAGTGGCGTGCCCAGTGTCCAGCAGGCGCTGGAGCAGGCGCTGTCCAAGGTCGCCAACGAGCCGGTTTCGGTGATCTGCGCCGGCCGCACCGATGCCGGCGTGCACGGCTGCGGCCAGATCGTGCACTTCGACACCCGCGCCGTGCGTGACGAGCGCGCCTGGACCATGGGCACCAACTTCAACCTGCCGCACGACATCAGTGTGGTGTGGTCGCGGCCGATGCCAGCCGACTTCCATGCCCGTTTCAAGGCGTGTGCGCGGCGCTATCGCTACGTCATCTACAACGACCCGATCCGCCCGGCGCACCTGGCCGAGGAAGTGACCTGGAACCACCGCCCGCTGGATGTCGAGCGCATGGCCGAGGCCGCGCAGTTCCTGCTTGGCACCCACGACTTCAGCGCCTTCCGCGCCAGCCAGTGCCAGGCCAAGTCGCCGGTCAAGCACATCTACCACCTGCGCGTTACCCGCCATGGCCAGATGATCGTGCTGGACGTGCGCGCCACCGCCTTCCTGCACCACATGGTGCGTAACATTGCCGGTGTGCTCATGGCCATTGGCGCCGGTGAACGTCCGGTTACCTGGGCGCGTGAAGTGCTGGAAGGGCGCGACCGCCGTGAAGCCGGTGTCACAGCCCATCCGTACGGGCTTTACCTGGTAAAGGTGGAGTATCCCGAGGAATATGCGTTGCCCCAGCGTTACATCGGCCCACACTTTTTGACCGGCTACGAGGCGTTGGCAGACTGACGGGCGAAAAGCCATTTGCTAACATCCGGCCTTTCACCGTAACAACCAGGGTTCGCTGTCCATGAGCAATGTTCGCAGCAAGATCTGTGGGATTACCCGCATCGAAGACGCACTGGCCGCTGCCGAAGCGGGTGCCGATGCCATCGGCTTTGTCTTCTATGCCAAAAGCCCGAGGGCAGTGGACGTGCGCCAGGCGCGGGCGATCATTGCCGAACTGCCACCGTTCGTGACCACGGTCGGGCTGTTCGTCAACGCCTCCCGCTGCGAGCTGAACGAGATCCTCGAAGTGGTTCCACTGGACCTGCTACAGTTCCACGGCGACGAAACCCCGCAAGACTGCGAAGGCTACCACCGCCCCTGGATCAAGGCCCTGCGTGTGCGCCCGGGCGATGACCTGGAGGCGGCCTGCCTGCTTTATGCAGGTGCCCGCGGCATACTGCTGGATACCTATGTGGCGGGCGTGCCTGGGGGGACCGGTGAGGCGTTCGACTGGTCACTGGTGCCGGCACGCCTGAGCAAACCGATCATTCTGGCGGGCGGGCTGTCGGCCGATAACGTCGGCCAGGCCATTGCCCAGGTACGGCCTTATGCGGTGGATGTGAGCGGTGGCGTCGAGCAGGCCAAGGGCATCAAGGATGCTGCGAAGATCGAAGCGTTCATGCGGGCGGTGAAACAGGCGTGATGGCAGATGTGACGGCTGGCTGCGCGCCATCGTCCATAGCTTTCGCAGCCCTGCGGGGTAGCCGCCTGCACCTGTGGCGGCAGTACAACACATTAACGGTGGAGCGGTGCGCTGGAAGCCCCGGCGGCCGGTCCATCATGGTTTTATAAAAGATTTTGAGCTCAAGGGCAGGGCAGGGCCGGCGACACCGGCCCCCGCCTGCCAATACTGGAGAAAGAAAGCATGAGCAACTGGTTAGTCGACAAACTGATCCCTTCGATCATGCGTTCCGAGGTGAAGAAGAGCTCGGTGCCTGAAGGCCTGTGGCACAAGTGCCCGGCTTGCGAGGCCGTGCTGTATCGTCCGGAGCTGGAAAAGACCCTGGATGTCTGCCCCAAGTGCAACCACCACATGCGCATCGGCGCACGTGCGCGTATCGACATCTTCCTTGACGCCGAAGGCCGTGCCGAACTGGGCGCCGAGCTGGAGCCGGTCGACCGCCTGAAGTTCCGCGACGGCAAGAAGTACAAGGACCGCCTGGTCGGCGCACAGAAGCAGACCGGCGAAAAAGACGCCCTGATTTCCATGAGCGGCACCCTGATGGGCATGCCGATCGTGGTCAGCGCCTTCGAGTTCTCGTTCATGGGTGGCTCCATGGGCGCCATCGTCGGCGAGCGCTTCGTGCGCGCGGCCAACTACGCCCTGGAAAACCGCTGCCCCATGGTCTGCTTCTCCGCCTCGGGCGGTGCGCGCATGCAGGAAGCACTGATCTCGCTGATGCAGATGGCCAAGACCTCGGCCGTGCTGGCGCGCCTGCGCGAAGAAGGCATTCCGTTCATCTCGGTGCTGACCGACCCTGTGTACGGTGGCGTTTCCGCCAGCCTGGCGATGCTCGGCGACGTAATCGTCGGTGAGCCAAAAGCACTGATCGGCTTCGCCGGCCCACGCGTGATCGAGCAGACCGTACGCGAGAAGCTGCCAGAAGGCTTCCAGCGCAGCGAGTTCCTGCTGGAGCACGGTGCTATCGACCTGATCATCTCCCGTGGCGATCTGCGCCCGCGTCTGGCCCGCCTGCTGGCGCAGATGACCGGCCAGGAAACGCCGGAGCAAGCGCGTGAGGCGGCAGCCGTCGCGTGATGAAACAACGATCCCTGGGCGAATGGCTCGCCTACCTCGAGCAGTTGCACCCCTCGGCCATCGACATGGGCCTGGAGCGGTCGCAGAAGGTGCTTGCCCGGTTGGCGCTGGGCAAGCTGGCGCCACGCGTGGTGACGGTAACCGGCACCAATGGCAAAGGTTCGACCTGCGCCTTCGTGGCCTCGCTGCTACGCGCCCAGGGGCTCAAGGTCGGCGTGTACAGCTCGCCGCACCTGTTGCGTTACAACGAGCGGGTGCTGATCGATGGCCAGGAGGCCAGCGATGAGCGCCTGTGCGAAGCCTTCGCCGCCGTCGAGGCGGCGCGGGGCGAGATTTCCCTGACCTACTTCGAGATGGGCACGCTGGCCGCGTTCTGGTTGTTCTACCAGTCGCAACTGGATGCCGTGGTGCTGGAAGTGGGCCTTGGTGGCCGTCTGGACACCGTGAACGTGGTGGATGCCGACCTGGCCCTGGTGACCAGCATCGGTGTCGACCATGTCGATTACCTGGGTGATACCCGTGAGTTGGTGGCGTTCGAGAAGGCCGGCATCTTCCGTCAGGGCAAGCCGGCCCTGTGCGGCGACCTGGATCCGCCACAGCCGTTGCTGGACAAGGCCGCCGAACTGGCTGCGCCGCTGTTCCTGCGAGGTCGTGATTTCGACCTGGCCACTGCCGATGGCGCCTGGAGCTGGCGGGGTACCGCGGCAGATGGCGCGCAAGTAGTGTTGCATGACTTGCCATTGCTTGACCTGCCCATGGAGAACGCCACGCTGGCCCTGCAGGCTTACCTGCTGATGGGGCTGCCCTGGGATGCCGCGCAGGTGCGCCAGGCGCTGCTGGCTACCCGTATCACCGGCCGCCTCGATCGCCGTGTGCTGCACTGGCAGGGCAAGCCGGTCGAGCTGCTGCTGGATGTGGGGCATAATCCCCATGCAGCGGAGTACCTGGCCCGTCGCTTGGCGGCCCGCCCGCTCAAGGGGCGCCGTCTGGCGGTGTTCGGCCTGCTCGTCGACAAGGATCTGGACGGCGTTGTCGCGCCGCTGAAGGGCCTGGTCGATGACTGGGCCGTAACGCCGCTGGCTACGCCACGCAGCCGCCCGGCTGCGGAACTGGCAGCGGCCTTGACGAACCTCGGCGCCGCGGTGAAGTCTTATGCCAGCGTCGGCGCGGCCCTTGAAGGGCAATGCGCGCAGGCGACGGCGGATGACCAGATCCTGCTGTTCGGTTCGTTTTTCTGTGTTGCCCAGGCGCTGGAATGGCTGGAGCGGCACGCCCAGGAGGGTGGAATAGATGGCAGTGCTGGATAAAGGGATGAAACAGCGCATGGTCGGTGCGCTGGTGCTGGTGGCGCTGGCGGTGATTTTCCTGCCCATGCTGTTCACTCGCGAGGACGAGATGCGCCAGGTGCACGTCGAAGCCCCGCAGGCGCCGGCCATGCCAAGCCTGCCGGAAGTGAAAGTGGAGCCGGTCGCCGTGCCGGAGCCGCAGGCCATCCCGGAAGAGCCGCAGCAGCCACCCGTAGTGGTTGACGAGTCCACGGCGCCGGCCAGTACGCCAAGCCAGCCAATCACCCCATCGCCGCAGACCCAGGCGCAGGTGCAGCCGGCCAAGCCGCAGGCGCCTGCACCCGCTCCAGCACCCAAGGTCGAGGCCAAGGCTGCTGCCACGCCAGCGCCGGCTGCGCCGTCGAAGATCGACGTCAATGGCCTGCCGGTCAGCTGGTCGATCCAGTTGGCCAGCCTGTCCAACCGGGCCGGTGCCGAGAAGCTGCAGCAAACCCTGCGGAGCCAGGGCTACAACGCCTATATCCGTTCGGCAGGCGGGATGAACCGGGTGTATGTGGGGCCGCTGATCGAACGGGCCGAGGCCGAGCGCACCCGCGACGCCATCAACCGCCAGAACAGCCTCAAGGGCTTTGTGGTGCGCTTCCAGCCCGAGCGCAGCTGATAGCCCCGGGGCGGCTTTGCCGCCCATCGCCGGCAAGCCAGCTCCCACAGGAACTGCATAGGCCTGAAGCAGTGTGCGGTCCTTGTGGGAGCTGGCTTGCCGGCGATGAAGCAAACACCAATCCAACTGACATTCCGCTTACTCCCAGCCCACTGCTCTGGTAAAATGCGCCGCCTCAAACGTCTGCAGGCAGCACCGTGGCATTTACCTTGGTTGATTGGGCGATCATCGCGATCATCGCCGTCTCCACACTGATCAGTCTCAAGCGCGGCTTCGTCAAGGAAGCCTTGTCCTTGCTCATCTGGATCATTGCCGGTGCGGTTGCCTGGATGTTCGGCGGTTCGCTCTCGGTGTATCTTGAAAGCTATATCCAGACGCCATCGATGCGCGTCATCGCGGGCTGCGCCATTCTTTTCGTCGCCACCTTGCTGGTGGGGGCCATGGTCAATTTCCTGGTCGGCGAGCTGATCCGTGTGACCGGGCTGTCCGGCACCGATCGTTTCCTGGGCATGGCCTTTGGGGCCGCGCGCGGGGCCTTGCTGGTAGTGGTGGCCATAGGCCTGATCAGCCTGGGGCCGGTTCAACAAGACACCTGGTGGCAGGAATCACGCCTGATACCACAATTTCTCTTGGTCGCCGACTGGTCGAAAAACCTGATTCTGGGTTTCACCGGCCAGTGGTCGCCCAGTGGGTTGATCAGCGCTCCGGCTGATCTTCCGTTCAAGGAACAGTTGCTCGGGCCGGCAAAGCCCTGAGCGCTATTCACTCAAGTTTCGTCAAAGTAGGGGTTGCGTCGCATGTGTGGCATCGTCGGTATCGTCGGTAAGTCGAACGTCAATCAGGCGCTGTATGACGCGCTTACGGTCCTCCAGCACCGCGGCCAGGACGCTGCCGGTATCGTGACCAGCCATGACGGCCGGTTGTTCCTGCGCAAGGATAATGGCCTGGTGCGCGACGTGTTCCAGCAGCGCCACATGCAGCGCCTGGTCGGCAGCATCGGCATTGGCCACGTGCGCTACCCGACGGCGGGCAGCTCGACCTCGGCCGAGGCACAGCCGTTCTACGTCAACTCGCCATACGGCATTACCCTGGCGCACAACGGCAACCTGACCAACGTCGAGCAGCTGGCCAAAGAGATCTACGAGTCTGACCTGCGCCACGTCAACACCAACTCCGACTCGGAAGTGCTGCTGAACGTGTTCGCCCATGAGCTGGCGGTGCGTGGCAAGCTGCAGCCCACTGAAGAAGACGTGTTTGCTGCCGTTTCCCACGTACACAGCCGTTGTGTAGGCGGTTACGCCGTGGTGGCAATGATCACCGGCTACGGCATTGTCGGTTTCCGCGACCCCCATGGCATCCGCCCGGTAGTGTTCGGCCAGCGTCACACTGACGAAGGCGTGGAATACATGATCGCGTCGGAAAGCGTGGCCCTGGATGTACTCGGCTTCACCCTGATCCGCGACCTGGCGCCGGGCGAAGCGGTATACATCACCGAAGGCGGCCAGTTGTTCACCAAGCAGTGCGCCGAAGCGCCGAACCTGCAACCGTGCATCTTCGAGCACGTGTACCTGGCCCGCCCGGACTCCATCATCGACGGTATTTCGGTGTACAAGGCCCGTCTGCGCATGGGTGAGAAACTGGCCGACAAGATCATGCGTGAGCGCCCGGAGCATGATATCGACGTGGTCATCCCGATTCCGGACACCAGCCGCACTGCTGCACTGGAGCTGGCCAACCGCCTGGGCGTCAAGTTCCGCGAAGGTTTCGTCAAGAACCGTTACATTGGCCGTACCTTCATCATGCCCGGCCAGGCTGCGCGCAAGAAGTCGGTACGCCAGAAGCTCAACGCCATCGAGCTGGAGTTCCGCGGCAAGAACGTAATGCTGGTGGATGACTCGATCGTGCGCGGCACTACCTGCAAGCAGATCATCCAGATGGCCCGCGAAGCCGGTGCGAAGAATGTCTACTTCTGCTCCGCAGCCCCTGCGGTGCGCTACCCCAACGTCTACGGCATCGACATGCCGAGTGTTCACGAGCTGATCGCCCACAACCGTACCACCGAACAAGTGGCCGAGTTGATTGGCGCCGACTGGCTGGTCTACCAGGACCTGCCTGACCTGATCGATTCGGTCGGTGGCGGCAAGATCAAGATCGATCACTTCGATTGCGCGGTATTCAACGGTGAGTACGTCACCGGCGATATCGACGCGGCCTACCTCGATCGCATCGAGCAGGCCCGTAATGACCTGGCCAAGGTCAAGAACCAGGCCGTCAGCGCGATCATCGACCTCTACAACAACTGATTCAGGGAGCGACGGCATGACGGATCAATGGGATGCCGGGCGACTGGACAGCGACCTCGAGGGTGTCGGTTTCGACACCCTGGCGGTGCGCGCCGGTCAACACCGTACACCCGAGGGCGAGCACAGCGAAGCGCTGTTCCTGACCTCCAGCTACGTGTTCCGCACGGCGGCCGATGCCGCTGCGCGCTTTGCCGGTGAAACGCCGGGCAACGTCTACTCGCGCTACACCAACCCGTCGGTACGTGCCTTCGAGGAGCGCCTGGCGGCCATGGAAGGCGCCGAGCAGGCCGTGGGTACATCCACCGGCATGGCAGCGATCCTGGCCGTGGTCATGTCGCTGTGCAGCGCCGGTGACCATGTGCTGGTGTCGCAGAGCGTATTCGGCTCGACCATCAGCCTGTTCGAGAAGTATTTCAAGCGCTTTGGCGTGCAGGTGGACTACGTGCCACTGGTCGACCTCGGTGGCTGGGAAAAGGCCATCAAGGCCAACACCAAGCTGCTGATCGTCGAATCGCCGTCCAACCCGCTGGCCGAGTTGGTCGACATCACCGCGCTCAGCGAAATTGCCCATGCCCACGGCGCCATGCTGGTGGTGGACAACTGCTTCAGCACCCCGGCGCTGCAGCAGCCACTGAAGCTGGGTGCCGACATCGTGTTCCACTCGGCCACCAAGTTCATCGATGGCCAGGGCCGTTGCATGGGTGGTGTGGTTGCCGGTCGTGCCGAACAGATGAAAGAAGTGGTGGGCTTCCTGCGTACCGCTGGCCCGACGCTCAGCCCGTTCAACGCCTGGATCTTCACCAAGGGCCTGGAAACCTTGCGCCTGCGCATGCGTGCGCACTGCGAAAGCGCCCAAGCCCTGGCTGAATGGCTGGAGCAGCAGGACGGCGTGGAAAAGGTGCATTACGCCGGCCTGCCCAGCCACCCGCAGCACGAACTGGCCAAGCGCCAGATGAGTGGCTTTGGCGCGGTGGTCAGCTTTGAGGTCAAGGGCGGCAAAGCCGGTGCCTGGCGCTTCATCGACGCCACCCGGGTGATTTCCATCACCACCAACCTGGGTGACAGCAAAACCACCATCGCCCACCCGGCCACCACCTCCCACGGCCGCCTGTCGCCGCAGGAGCGTGAAGCCGCCGGCATCCGCGACAGCCTGATCCGCGTTGCCGTGGGCCTGGAAGACGTGGCTGACCTGCAGGCAGACCTGGCACGCGGGCTGGCTGCATTGTGATCGAGATCAGCCGCGGTATGCCCGGCCTCAACGGCCGGGTCGCCCTGGTAACCGGTGCCGCGCGCGGCATCGGCCTGGGGATTGCCGCCTGGCTGATCTGCGAAGGCTGGCAGGTGGTGCTGAGTGATCTTGATCGCCAGCGTGGTGCCAAGGTGGCCAAGGCCTTGGGTGACAATGCCTGGTTCATCACCATGGATGTTGCCGACGAGGCCCAGGTCAGTGCAGGGGTGTCTGAGGTGCTGGGGCAGTTTGGCCGGCTGGACGCGCTGGTGTGCAATGCGGCGATTGCCAACCCGCACAACCAGACGCTGGAAAGCCTGAGCCTGGCGCAATGGAACCGGGTACTGGCGGTTAACCTGAATGGCCCGATGTTGCTGGCCAAGCATTGTGCGCCGTACCTGCGTGCGCACAACGGGGCGATCGTCAACCTCACTTCCACCCGGGCGCGGCAGTCCGAGCCCGATACCGAGGCTTATGCGGCAAGCAAAGGCGGCCTGGTGGCCTTGACCCATGCCCTGGCCATGAGCCTGGGGCCGGAGATTCGTGTCAATGCGGTAAGCCCGGGCTGGATCGATGCCCGCGACCCGTCGCAACGCCGTGCCGAGCCGTTGACCGAGGCCGACCATGCCCAGCACCCGACGGGCAGGGTAGGGACGGTGGAAGACGTGGCGGCGATGGTGGCCTGGTTGTTGTCGCGTCAGGCGGCGTTTGTTACCGGCCAGGAGTTCGTGGTCGATGGCGGCATGACCCGCAAGATGATCTACACCTGAGTTCGACGTTATAGGAAGGGGGACCGAAAGGTCCCTTTTCTGTTTTTACCTTTTTTGAAAAAAATTCAATGGGGCTATTGACTTAGCTTCGCCACCTGCGTAAATTTCGCGGCCTCAGCGAAGCAAACGCAACAAGCAACATCGCGAGGGTGATTAGCTCAGCCGGGAGAGCATCTGCCTTACAAGCAGAGGGTCGGCGGTTCGATCCCGTCATCACCCACCACTTCCTGAGATGTTCCTGTAGCATCGGGTTTCGCAAGAAGCCGATAGCCAGAGAGGAACGCACTGCGCAGCGGTAGTTCAGTCGGTTAGAATACCGGCCTGTCACGCCGGGGGTCGCGGGTTCGAGTCCCGTCCGCTGCGCCATTTTTCAGTAACAGATGGGTGCCTTGCACCGGTCTGAGCCACAAGGTAAAGCACCTTGGGCTGATCCCAGTTTCAATCGGGCACAAGC
>NZ_JBIBGE010000030.1:0-73215 GCF_042956345.1 Pseudomonas sp. NPDC008258 | reverse complement strand
AGCCTGAATGATACGCAGCGGTAGTTCAGTCGGTTAGAATACCGGCCTGTCACGCCGGGGGTCGCGGGTTCGAGTCCCGTCCGCTGCGCCATCTTCGTTTCAAGGTCCCTAGAACACCTTGAAGCAAACACAAGAGAAGCGATCACGTCATCGCTTTTTTTGTGCCTGCCCTGAGGCGAATTCGCCGGAAGGGTAGACCCAGGTTTCAATCGGGCGCAAGCCTGAATGATACGCAGCGGTAGTTCAGTCGGTTAGAATACCGGCCTGTCACGCCGGGGGTCGCGGGTTCGAGTCCCGTCCGCTGCGCCATCTTCGCCTCAAGGCCCCTTGAACGCCTTGAAGCACGAAAAAAGCGACCTTCGGGTCGCTTTTTTCGTTTCCAGGGCTAATTTTTTCGGCCTTTACCCAGATTTACACCAACCTGACAGGTTCTTCACCGACCAATGGTTCCTGTGCCTACCCGCTGTGTTGCACAATAGGCACCTTCTCGACTTACCCGGAATTCGCAATGACCAGATCTTCCGTCTTTGGTGCGCTCGGGCTGGCCCTGGTGCTGGCGGGCGTGACCGGTTGTTCTTCGAAAAAAACCACCGTGTACGAACACGAGAACTTCGATGACTCGGGCACCTTCTCGCGAAGCTTTCCGGTGAGCGACGCCGGCTCCTGCGAAGCGGCCCGGCGTGCCTTGCTCAGCCAGGGCTACATCATCACCAGCAGCGGTGCCAACCAGGTGGTGGGCAACAAGAGCTTCCAGCAGAACAGCGAGAACCACCTGCAGATCAGCTTCAACGTCACCTGCGCGCCGGATGTGAGCGACGAGCAGCGCTCGACCATGTTTGCCAACGCCCTGCAGGACCGGTATGCGCTGAAAAAGTCCAACACCTCCGCCAGCCTGGGTGTGGGGGTGCTGGGTTCGGTGTCCATGCCGATTGGTTCCAGTGACGATTCGATGGTCAAGGTAGCCAGTGAAACGGTAACGGCCGCGCAGTTCTATGACCGCTATTTCGCCCTTGTGGAGAGTTATCTGCCCAAGCCGAAAAAAGTTGCCAAAGCCAAGGTCGAGGCGCCCAAGGCGGAAAAGCCAGCGGTGGACCTGGGGCTGCCGGAGCAGGCTGCGGCGAACCCGGTGGCTCCGACACCTGCGCCGGCGGCTGAGGTTGCGCCAGCGCCAGCGGCCGTTGCCCCGGTCAGCGAAACAGTGGCAGCGCCGGCAGTGAATGACAGCCAGGGTTCGCAGCCGGTGGCGCCGCCTACGGAGGCTGCACCGATTCAGGTTCAACAGGATGCACAGCCTGCCGAGGCGGCTTCACCCGCTCTCTGATGATCGCCTGTACTGGCCTCTTCGCGGGCTTGCCCGCTCCCACAGGTAATGCGCAAGTTTCAGCGCTTGTGCAGATCCTGTGGGAGCGGGCAAGCCCGCGAAGAGGCCGGCGCAGGCTGCACACATCCCCTGTTACAGACGCCCCGCGATAACTTCCTGAACACCTGCTACGTTTACCACTCGTAGCTTGTCATCATTCCTTCATGCCACCTGCTTAGCTTGAAGGCGACACCTACGAAGACAAAATGACAAAGAGGACACAGGGCATGGACGAATATCAGGAAGAACTACTCGAAACCCAGGCTTACGAGCTGGACACCCCGGAACCGGCTGACGACGCTACCGAGCTTTAGCCCGCCCGTCGCTGGCTGCGGCGGAACTCCCCCGGCGTAAGGCCCGTCCAGCGCTTGAACGCGCGCTGGAAGGCCTCTGCCGATGCAAACCCCAACAGATAGGCAATCTCGCCAAAGGCCAGCTCCGTATCACGGATATAGGTCTCGGCCAGGTCGCGCCGTGTTTCGTTGAGCAAGTCACGAAAGCGCGTGCCTTCCTCGGCCAGCTTGCGGCGCAGTGTCCAGGTGGGCAGTTGCAGGTGCAGCGCCACTTCTTCCAGGTCTGGTTCACGGCCACCATTGAGCAGCGGGCCCAGCAGGTGGGTAATGCGCTCGCCCAGGCTGCGCACCCGCGTAAGCTGCTGCATTTGTGCCTCGCACAGCTGCAACAGATGCTGCCAGGTGCTTGGGCAATGCCTGGGGTTGGCCAGCTGCAGTGTTGCGCGGCCTAGCCGCAGCCGGTTGCCCTCGGCCGCAAATTGCACAGGCGTGCTGCACAGCGCTTGATACCGCGCAGCATAGGCAGGGGCGGGAAATTCGATGTCCAGGCGCTCGGCCTGTACCGCCGTACCCGCCAGATCGGCAAGCTGTGCCAGCCACCCGGCGAGCAGCGAGTCGACCACGAAACGGTTGTAGGCGTTGTAGGGGCTGATCGAATAAAAGCGCAACCAGGCGCCTTGGGCATCTTCCTCAAAGCTGGATTGGCCACGGTAGTTGGCCGCGTACAGTGGCTCAAAACGCAGCAGGGTGCGCGCCGCCTCGCCCAAGGTCGGCGCTTGGGCGGCGGTGACCCCGGCCAGGCCGGCATGCGCCAGGCGGCTCAGGCGCCCCATATGCAGGCCCAGTGCGGCCTCACCGCTCAGCTCGATGGCTGCGTGGCCCAGGTGCATGTAGCGGGGAATCGACAAGCGTGCGCCGGCTTCGGCAAGGCGTGGCGCATCAAGGCCATAGCGGCTCAGCAGGGCCTCGGGGTCGTGCCCCAGTTCGCGCAGCGCCTCGCTCAGCGGCTGGACAAAACCAACCGAAAGGTCGCCAAGGCGTACGCGAGGGCGGGCCATGGGCCTACAGCCACAGGTTCAGGAGGCGGGCGCCATGGCTGGGAGTCCCCACCAGCAATTCGCCCGACTGGCGGGCAAAGCCCTGGCCGTCGCCGGCCTGTTCCCAGAACTGCCCGCGCATGAACACGCTCATGCTGCTGACGCTGGCCCCGGCTGCCTCGGTCAGGCGTTGCCATGCGCCCTGTTCGCTGACTTCGCCACGTTGCAGGGCAAGCCCGGCGCTGGCGCCCTGATGGCGATTACCACGCCAAGGCGCATCCCAACTGCCCTTGCCGCTGAGGAACACCGGGTTGGCAATCAGCTGTACGGCCTGTTGTGCCAATTGCTGATGGTTTTCCGGGTACCAGCTGTCACTGCCCACCAACACGCCCAGGCGCCCGGCAGGGGTTTGTACCACTTGCAGCGGTTGCTGGCGGCCAGCGTGGACGTAGCGGCGGTTTTCACTGTCGGGGAATTGCTGGCGCTGGGGTTGGCCCAGCAGTGATCCATCAGCGGCAAACACCAGGCTACTGTTGAACAGCGGGCCACTGCCGACGTGCAGCACGCCCTGTTTCACGTAGGGCGCAGGCAGCACGATGGAGCCGGCCACCAGCGTGACGCCGAACTCCTTGGCCAGGCCGCCGAACAGCTGTTGGTAGTCCGCAGCCATCTGCTTGGCCTTCATGCGCAGGTGCGCGTCAGCGCGCCAGTCGTCGCCGTCGGTGCCAAGCATGGCCAGGCCATAAAGCAGCGGGTTGCTTAGCTCCAGCCACTGCAAGGCCTCGCGGCTTTGCGTCACCTGATAAAGCTCGTTCTTTTCCCCGCGTGCCCACAGCCAGGTACCAATATGCTCCGGCAGCACCACCACCGTGCGTGTGTTCACCAGCCCCTGGGCGCGCGCTTGCTCCAGGTAAGCTGCAAGCTTGCGGTGCAGGCGTTGCAGGTTCTGGTAGTCGCCCGGGAACAGCAACGGCTCGACACCGAGCAGGTTACCGTGTTCGCCCGGTACGCCATGGTTGAGTGCCAGCTCGATGCGCAGATCGGACAGGTAGTGGCCTTCCGGGCGCTGTTGGGTCCAGAAGCCATAACCACAGAGGGCGGCGAGGAAGACCAGCGCCAGGGCGCCAGCAAGCAGTTTTCGCATTGGCCGTGTCTATTCAGTTGAAACTGTGACAAGGGTACGAGCAAACCGGCGCCCAGCGGAAGGTCAATTGTGCGATTTGGTCGTACCGGGGCCGCAACCGGCCCCGGCGGCGGCATCAGAACTTGCCGCTCAGGCTGACCAGGAAGCTGCGCGGCTCACCATACAGGTTGCCATAGCCGGTCGAGGACACGGTGCTGTAGTAGGTTTTGTCGAACAGGTTGTTGGCGTTCAGGGCCAGCGTCCAGTGCTCGTCCAGATCGTACGCGGCACGCGCCGAGTAGATGGCGTAGCCGCTTTCCACGAAGGAGTAGTCCAGTGATTCGCTACCGCCCAACGGTACCACGGTGCCCGACTCGCTGTGCTCGCTCTGGGCGATCACCCCGGCGCCAAGGCTCAGTGCCGGCAGGCGCTGGAAGCGGTAGTCGGTCCACAGCTTGAACAGGTGGCGCGGGGTATGGGTGCTGAAGCGCGCATCGCCTTCACGTTTGTTCTCGTTGGCGTTGTAGGTATAGCCCAGCGCCACTTGCAGCCCCGGCAGCACCTCACCGTTGAGTTCAAGTTCGAAGCCCTGACTCAGCTGATAACCATTGCCGACATAGCAGCATGAGGTGACAGACCCCCACTGGCGTGGGTAGTCCGGGTCGATCTGGCCCTCGCCCTTCTTCTCGATGCGGTACAAGGCAAAGCTGGCCAGCAGCTTGCCGTCCGCCAGTTCCTGCTTGATACCGACCTCGTAGTTGGTGCCGGTCAACGGCTCCAGGGCCTTGCTGCCTGGCGGCGGGCCTTGCAGCTTGGTGGCCTGCGACTTGTAGATTTCGGCGTGGCTGGCATACAGGCTGGTGGTTTCGCTGAGGTCGTAGACAATGCCGTAGTACGGCACGAACTGGCGGTCCTCATCGATGGAGTTGAGCTTCTGGCCATTGGCACCGACATACTCGGTGTCTTCCATGAGCGTATAGCGGCCACCGATGATCAGCGACAGGTCGTCCACCGGGCGGATGCGCAGCGAGGTGTAAGCGCCAGCCTTGCGCACATCGGTGCTGGTGTCTGGGAAGTTCTGCGCCGTGGGGAAGCGGTCCGGCAGGGTTGGCGAGAAGATCAGGTCGTCGTAAAGGAAGTTCCAGTAGCTGCCGCCACGGCTCTTGAGCTTGCTGCCGTCCACCCCCACGGTCAGGTCGTGCATGTGGCCGAACGCGTCGAACGAGCCTTGCAGGTTCAGGTCCAGGGTGGTGTTGGTGGTTTTGAAATCATGCTGGTTGTTCCACCACGAACCACCGGTGCCAGTGGCCGGGTCGATGGGGTTTTCCAGCTCCACCACATTCTGCGCGTTGCGGTTGATGTTGTGGCGTACGTTGGCCACGGCTTTCCAGTTGTCGCTCAGTTGCTGGTCCAGGCGGGCGAACACCGTGGTGTTCTCGATATCGTTCCAGCTCCAGGGCGTGGTCAGGTTGGTGCTGCGTGACAGGCCCAGATCGCTGCCATCGGAGAAGCGGCCCAGGGTGTTGCGCACGCCATTGAGGTCGTCACGCTGGTGGCTGGCACCGAAGAACAGCAGTGTATCGTCGCTGGCATCGAACTCGAACGACACATAATTGAGGTTGCGTTTCTTGTGGTCGTAGTCGACGAAGTTATGTTTGTCTTCCAGTACGCCTACATAGCGCCCGCGCAGGCGCCCGTCCATTGCCAAAGGGCCGGTTACATCGAATTCGCCGCGGTAGTTGTCCCAGCTGCCGGCCGAGGTCAGGGTTTTTACCTGCGGCTGCGCCAGCGGGCGCTTGTAGCTGAAGTTGATCACGCCGCCCGGTTCACCTGCGCCATACAAACCGTCGGCACCGCGCAACAAGCCGACGCTGTCGAACTGGGCAAGGTCTTCGTAGCGGCTGCTGTCGAGCATGCTCGATGTGGCGCCACCTTCGTAGCGCACATCGTTGATTTCGAAGCCACGGGACACATAGGTGTTCTTGGCCCATGCCTCCTTGCGGGTAACACCGGTCATCTGGTTCATCACCTGGTCCATGTTGCGCAGCTGCTGGTCCTGCAGGCGCTGATCGGTGATAACGGTGACTGATTGCGGAATCTCGCGCAGTTTCTGCGGCCCCTTGCCGCCCATGGTGGTGGTGCCCGGCACATAGCTGCCGGTGTTTTCCGTGTTGGCGCCCAGCCATTGGCTTTCGATATTGGTGGCGCTGAGTTCCAGCGCGGGTGAGGTTTTCTTGCCGCCTTCCTTGGCAGCCTCCTCTGTCGTGGGTTCCAGCGTTTCGGCGCGTACCACGCCGGTGGTCATTGCCGCGGCGACGCCGAGGCACAGGTGCAGCGACAGGGGGGACAGCCGGGTAAGGCGGGTTTTGAGCATGAAAGCAGCATCCAAATGGTATTTATTGTCGGATGAGAATTATTTACAAATGACTTACATTTTCAATACATGTCCTGACACATTTTGACGCGCCATTACAAAAAAGTCCGCTCTGCGTGTTTTTTATGATCATTAACTTGTCAGTTTTGATCATTGAGCCAATTCAAACGGCTGTTTAATGTCGCAGGCAGACAAACGACGGGGCCCGGTGAGGCACCCGCATCCCGTGACCACGCCAAATGGGGACCTTTCCATGGCCGCCGACCGCTACCCGCACCTGCTTGCCCCGCTGGACCTGGGTTTCACCACCTTGCGCAACCGTACCCTGATGGGCTCGATGCACACCGGCCTTGAAGAGCGCCCGGGCGGCTTCGAGCGCATGGCTGCCTACTTTGCCGAGCGCGCCCGCGGTGGTGTCGGCCTGATGGTCACCGGCGGCATTGCGCCCAACGATGAAGGCGGGGTGTATTCCGGGGCGGCCAAGCTCAGCACCGAGGAAGAGGCCGACAAGCACCGCATCGTCACCGAAGCGGTGCATGCCGCAGGTGGCAAGGTCTGCCTGCAGATCCTGCATGCCGGGCGCTATGCCTATAGCCCGCGCCAGGTGGCGCCAAGCGCGATCCAGGCGCCGATCAACCCGTTCAAGCCCAAGGAGCTGGACGAAGCCGGTATCGAGAAGCAGATCGCCGACTTCGTCAATTGCGCGGTGTTGGCCCAGCGTGCCGGTTACGACGGCGTCGAGATCATGGGTTCGGAAGGCTACTTCATCAACCAGTTCCTCGCCGCCCACACCAACCACCGCACCGACCGCTGGGGCGGCAGCTATGAAAACCGCATGCGCCTTGCGGTGGAAATCGTCAGCCGGGTGCGTGGCGCGGTAGGGCCGAACTTCATCATCATCTTCCGCTTGTCGATGCTCGACCTGGTGGAGGGGGGCAGCACCTGGGACGAAATCGAGCTGCTGGCCAAGGCCATCGAGCAGGCCGGCGCCACCTTGATCAACACCGGCATTGGCTGGCACGAAGCGCGAATCCCGACCATCGCCACCAAGGTGCCGCGTGCGGCATTCAGCAAGGTCACTGCCAAGCTGCGTGGCGTGGTGAGCATCCCGTTGATCACCACCAACCGCATCAACACCCCGGAAGTGGCTGAGGCGGTGCTGGCGGAGGGTGATGCCGACATGGTCTCGATGGCCCGCCCGTTCCTGGCCGACCCGGACTTCGTCAACAAGGCGGCGGCCGGCCGTGCCGATGAGATCAACACGTGTATCGGTTGCAACCAGGCCTGCCTGGACCACACGTTCGGCGGCAAGCTGACCAGTTGCCTGGTCAACCCGCGTGCCTGCCACGAAACCGAACTCAACTACCTGCCCGTGCGGGCAGTGAAGCGTATTGCCGTGGTGGGTGCCGGCCCGGCTGGCCTGGCAGCGGCCACCGTGGCCGCCGAGCGCGGCCATTCGGTCACCCTGTTCGACGCTGCCAGCGAGATAGGCGGGCAGTTCAACGTCGCCAAGCGGGTGCCGGGCAAGGAGGAGTTCTTCGAAACCCTGCGCTACTTCCGCAACAAGGTGAAAAGTACCGGCGTGGACCTGCGCCTGAATACCCGTGTCGATGTGCAGGCGCTGGTGAGTGGCGGCTACGACGACATTATCCTGGCCACCGGCATCGCACCGCGTACCCCGGCCATTCCTGGTGTCGAGCATGCCAAGGTGCTCAGCTACCTGGACGTGTTGCTCGAACGCAAACCCGTGGGCAAGGCGGTCGCGGTCATAGGTGCGGGGGGTATTGGTTTCGATGTGTCCGAGCACCTTGTGCACCATGGCGTGGCCACCAGCCAGGACCGTGAGGCGTTCTGGAAGGAGTGGGGCATCGATACCCGCCTGGAAGCACGCGGTGGTGTAGCCGGGGTCAAGGCCGAGCCACATGCACCGGCGCGGCAGGTGTACCTGTTGCAGCGCAAGACGTCCAAGGTGGGTGATGGCCTGGGCAAGACCACCGGCTGGATTCACCGCACCGGGCTGAAGAACAAGCGGGTGCAGATGCTTAACAGCGTCGAGTATCTGGGTATCGACGATGCCGGTTTGCATATTCGCGTGGCGGACGGCGAGCCGCAGGTGTTGCCGGTGGACAACGTGGTGATCTGCGCAGGGCAGGACCCGCTGCGCGAATTGCAGGACGGGCTGGTGGCGGCAGGGCAGTCGGTGCACCTGATTGGTGGTGCAGATGTAGCGGCGGAGCTGGATGCCAAGCGGGCGATCAACCAAGGGTCAAGGTTGGCGGCTGAGCTCTGAGATTGCCGGGGCTGCTTTGCAGCCCTTCGCGGGCACGCCCGCTCCCACAGGGATAGCGCACTCCTGAAGTCAGCGCCAAACCTGTGGGAGCGGGCGTGCCCGCGAAGGGCCGCACAGCGGCCCCAGGATTTCGCTGGTAAACTCGCACGATGTTTTTCGACCTCCCGCAAGCGCCCCTGCAACCCCTGAACCTGCCCTGGCTGCAACAAGCCCAGGTCCAGGCCGCCATCCTGCGCCTGGACCTGATCGACCCACTGATCAGCGGCAATAAATGGTTCAAGCTCCGCCACCACCTGCAACAGGCCAGCGCCAGGAACGCCCGGGGCCTGATCAGCCTGGGCGGCAACCATTCCAACCACCTGCACGCCCTGGCCGCCGCAGGCAAGCGCTTCGGTTTCGCCACTGCCGGCCTGCTGCGCGGCCATGCCCAGCACACACCCACTGTGCGTGACCTGCAGGCGCTGGGCATGGAACTGCACTGGCTGGGCTATGGCGGCTATCGCGCACGCAACGAAGCCGGCTTCTGGGAGCCCTGGCAGGCACGCTACCCCGGCTGGCATTGCATCCCCGAAGGCGGCGGAGGGCTGGCCGGTGCACAGGGCTGTACCCTGATCATGGCGCAGGCGCGCTCACAGATCGCGGCGCTGGGCTGGTCTGGTTATGACGCCTGGTGGCTGGCTGCCGGAACGGGTACGACCCTGGCCGGCCTGGTATTGGCAGAGGCGGGCGCACGTGCCGTGCATGGCGCGCTGGCCGTGCCCAGGGGTCATGGCGTACCTCAAACGGTGGCAGCACTGGCCGGCGCACACGGCTACCAGCTACACGACGCCTGCCGCGGCGGTTTCGGCAAGTTCGACGATGAGCTGCTGGCGTTCATCGCCGAGTGTGAGCAGCACAGCGGTGTGCCACTCGAAGCCCTCTACACCGGCAAGGCTTTGCTGGCCCTGCGCGAACAGGTCGAGGCCGGGCTGTTCGCGCCCGGCACCCGGCTGATCGTCGTGCACACCGGTGGCCTGCAGGGCCGACGCGGTTACTTGTAGGGCAGCATGCGTAGCAGCGTGTTGTCGCGCTGTACGTAATGGTGGTACAGCCCGGCCAGCGCGTGCAGGCCGATCAGCCAGTAGCCCCAGCTGCCGATACGTTCATGCCAGCCTTTGATGAACTTGGCCTGGTCCGGGTCCGGGCCGATCAGGTGTGGCAACTCCAGGCCGAAGAACGGTACCGGCTTGTCGGCGGCGCTGAGGATCAGCCAGCCGGCCAGCGGCATGCCGATCATCAGCAGGTACAGCGCCAGGTGCATCAGGTGCGCAAGGCCGGTCTGCCAGGCCGGTGGCTTGGGCACGATGGGCGGGGTCGGGCGGCTCAGGCGCATGGCCAGGCGCAGCCACACCAGCGCGAACACACTGAGCCCGAGCATGAAGTGCAGGTCTTTCATCAGGTTGCGTTCGACGCTGTCCTTGGGGAACAGGCCGCGCAGTTCGATCAGCGCATAGACAGCGGCCAGCAGCACCAGCATCAGCCAGTGCAGGGCGATGGACAGGCGCGCGTAATGGGTCGCGGGGGTGGATGAAACCATGATCGGTCCTCGTCATCAGGTCGGGGTGGCGCTCTTGCTGGCGCTCAGGTACCACTGTAGTGGTTACCGGGAACAGATCTTTGCGCTGGGTCTGTGAAAATTGTGTTGCCAGCACTGGCCTCTTCGCGGGCACGCCCGCTCCCACAGGTACTGCACAGTCTTTGAAATCTGTGCGGTACCTGTGGGAGCGGGCGTGCCCGCGAAGAGGCCAGAACAGGCGACATCAATTATCGGGCAGATACGGCCAGTCATCAGCCACCAGAAACACCCGCTCCACTTCCTTCCAGGCGCCATCGGCATCAGGCTCCAGGCGCACCAGCAACTGCGCCGGCGCCTGGCGCTCCAGTACATGCAACCAGGCCGCAAACTGCTCCACCGCCCAGCATTCGCCGGCTTCGACACGCGCAGGTGCCAGCCAGGCATGCCGTTGCAGCGGCTGCCAATGCTCACCCTCATTCATGGCCCAGGCCTGCCGCCGCACCCAGCGCCCGCGCAAGTGCTGCGGATTGGCGCCCGCGGGTGGTTCGGCATGCCCGGGCCATGGATAGAACAGATAACCCCCCAGCCACACATGTGCCTGTAGCTCATCAATCCCCAGCTGGTTCAGCACCTCGCGGCTGTGCGCCCCTCTCGACATGGGCAACTGGTGCCCCGCCAGGTGCGCAAGCTTGGTCCCCAGCCGGTCATGGCAGCCAGGGCCAAGCCAGGCGTGCGGGTCGTGCCCGGCGCCTTGCGGCCCCAGGTACAACTTGATTGCCAGTTCCAGGTGGTGCGCGCCGTCACGGTCACGCAGCACCACGTCCAGCTCGCCCAGCGTGCGCACAGCGTCACGAATCGCCAGGTTGGCTGCCAGCAGCTCTATGCCCGGCGCCTGGCCCAGGGCGAATTGCCACAGGCGTTCGTAGTAATGCCCCAGCCTCCGGCTGCCCAGCTTTGCCAACCAGTCTTGCAGGGGGCGGTCATCCTCATCCAGCGCCCGCAACCACTGCTCAAGGCGCTGCGGCTGCTCTGCCCACAGGCTGCCTGCCAGCGGGTGGCGCTGGGGGCAGGGCGGGGCGCTGAGCAAGGGCGGCGACAGCATGGCCCAGGCCAGGTCGCGTACCGCAGGGCGGCGCAGTTGCCGGGGCAGGTCATGTAGATGCATGAATGGCGTCATGCAGCGAGCATAGCCGGTTTGCCGCTACCCGGTGGTTTCGCCCATAATCGGCCCATCGTCACCCGCCGCAGAGCCTCGCAGGAGCCCCATGGAGCAATTTCGCAATATCGGTATCATCGGTCGCCTTGGCAGCTCGCAGGTGCTCGACACCATTCGCCGACTGAAAAAATTCCTCCTCGACCGCCACCTGCACGTGATCCTCGAGGACACCATCGCCGAAGTGCTACCCGGCCACGGCCTGCAAACTTCCACCCGCAAGCTGCTGGGCGAGGTCTGCGACCTGGTCATCGTGGTGGGTGGCGACGGCAGCCTGCTGGGCGCCGCCCGTGCGCTGGCCCGCCACAACATACCGGTGCTGGGCATCAACCGTGGCAACCTGGGCTTTCTTACCGACATTCGCCCCGATGAGCTGGAAGAGAAAGTCGCCGAGGTGCTCGACGGCCACTACCTGGTGGAAAACCGCTTCTTGCTGCAGGCCGAGGTGCGCCGCCACCACGAAGCCATTGGCCAGGGCGATGCGCTGAACGACGTGGTGCTGCACCCGGGCAAGTCCACGCGCATGATCGAGTTCGAAATCTACATCGACGGCCAGTTCGTCTGCAGCCAGAAGGCCGACGGCCTGATCGTCGCCACCCCCACCGGCTCCACCGCCTACGCGCTATCGGCCGGTGGCCCGATCATGCACCCCAAGCTCGATGCCATCGTCATCGTGCCGATGTACCCGCACACCCTGTCTGGCCGGCCGATCGTGGTCGACGGCAACAGCGAGCTGAAAATCGTGGTGTCCAAGGACTTGCAGATCTACCCGCAGGTGTCTTGTGACGGCCAGAACCACTTCACCTGCGCCCCCGGCGACACCATCACGGTCAGCAAGAAGCCGCAGAAACTGCGCCTGATCCACCCGCTGGACCACAATTACTACGAAGTCTGCCGCACCAAGCTGGGTTGGGGCAGCCGCCTGGGGAGCAGGGACGACTGATGTTCGATCCGGCGCGAAGTTTCGACATCATCGGTGACGTGCACGGCTGTGCGCTGACCCTTGAACGCCTGCTCGACGCCCTCGGTTACAAGCGCGTGGCCGGCGTGTGGCGCCACCCGCGGCGCATGGCGCTGTTCCTGGGCGATATCGTCGACCGCGGGCCACGCATCCGCGAGGCGCTGCATATCGTCCACGATATGGTCGAGGCGGGCCAGGCGTTGTGCATCATGGGCAACCACGAGTACAACGCCCTGGGCTGGGTGACCCCGGCACTGCCTGGCAGCGGCAAAGCCTATGTGCGCGAGCACACGCCACGTCACGCCCGGCTGATCGACGAAACCCTGACCCAGTTCGCCCACCACCCCGGCGACTGGCACGACTTCGTCAACTGGTTCTACCAGATGCCGCTGTTCGTCGACGCCGGGCGCTTCCGCCTGGTGCACGCCTGCTGGGACCCGCGGTTGATCGAACCGTTGCGCCAGCAGTACCCCGACGGGCGTATCGACCAGCACTTCATCCAGGCCTCGGCGGTGAGCAACAGTTTTGCCGCCACGGTGTGCAACCGCTTGCTGCGCGGCACCGACATGCGCCTGCCGGACGGCCTGACCCTGACGGGCGGCGACGGCCTGACCCGCGCCTTCTTCCGCACCAAGTTCTGGGAAGAAGACCCGCAAACCTACGGCGACATCGTGTTCCAGCCCGATGCCTTGCCCGAAGCGGTGGCCAGCACCCCGCTCAGCCACAGCCAGAAGAATGCCTTGCTGCGCTATGACGAAGACGAGCCTTTGCTGTTCGTTGGCCATTACTGGCGCAGCGGCCGCCCGGCGCCGATCCGCGCCAACCTGGCCTGCCTGGACTACAGCGCCGTGCTTTACGGCAAGCTGGTCGCCTATCGGCTGGATGATGAAACCCGCATCGACCCGCACAAGTTCGTCTGGGTTGACGTCGACCGCCCACAGGCCAACCAATGAACATTATCGAAGTGATGCGCCTGCCGCTGTCGGTCGACCTCAGCGGCTTCGTCCACCTGTTGCAGCGCCTGCAAGTGCCGCACCGGGTGAGCGAAGAGGGCGATGCCCAGGTCCTCTGGGCCCCCGACACCCTCGCCGAAGATGTCCGCGAGCTCTACCAGCGCTTCCCCGAAGGTAACGCCGACATCCAGGCAACTGATGCCCCTGTGGGAGCGGGCATGCCCGCGAATGCCCCAACACAGCCCTCCCTGGCAGAACAGGCCAAAGCCTGCAAAGTCACCACCCTGACCCTGCTGGCGTGCTTCATCGTCGCCGGCCTCACCAGCCTGGGCGACAACTTCACCACCATCAGCTGGTTCACCTTCCTCGACTTCCGCGTCCAGGGCGACTACCTGTACTTCACCCCGCTGGCGCAAACCCTCGACCAGGGCCAGTGGTGGCGCCTGGTATCGCCCATGCTGCTGCACTTCGGCGTGCTGCACCTGGCCATGAACAGCCTGTGGTACTGGGAGCTGGGTAAACGCATCGAGCTGCGCCAGGGCCCCTGGATGCTGCTGGGCCTTACCCTGCTGTTCAGCCTGGTGTCCAACCTGGCCCAGCACTACACCAGCGGGCCGAGCCTGTTCGGCGGCCTGTCTGGCGTGCTGTACGGCCTGCTCGGGCATGTGTGGCTGTTCCAGTGGCTGGCACCCAACCGTTATTTCAACCTGCCCAAGGGCGTGCTGGTCATGATGCTGATCTGGCTGGTGGTGTGCCTGACCGGTGTGGTCGGCACCCTCGGCCTTGGCCAGATTGCCAACGCCGCCCACGTGGGCGGGCTGCTCATCGGATGCCTGACCGGGCTCTTGGGCGGGGCGCTGGCCCGGCGTAAACTGTCAGCTTGAATCAGGAGACACTATGTCCACTTTCGCGCAAATGATTGAAAACATCACCCCTGAAATCTACGAAAGCCTGAAACTGGCCGTGGAAATCGGCAAATGGTCGGATGGCCGCAAGCTTACTGCCGAGCAGAAAGAGCTGTCGTTGCAGGCCGTTATCGCCTGGGAAATGAAAAACCTGCCTGAAGACCAGCGCACCGGTTACATGGGCCCGCAGGAATGCGCATCGAAGTCTGCGCCGATCGCCAACATCCTGTTCAAGTCGGACTCGGTACATTGATCGAACTCGCTCGTGGCTCGTTGAGCAAGATGGCGGTAAGCCTGCAGGCACCGGTGGTGCAGTACAGCTTCCGCCTGGATGACACGCAGGTGTCGGTCAACCCGTTGATCGGCCAGCGCCTGCGCCTGGAATACCTCGGCGCCATTCACTGCAGCCATTGCGGCAAGCGCACCAAGACCAGCTTCAGCCAGGGTTATTGCTACCCGTGCATGACCAAGCTGGCCCAGTGCGATGTGTGCATCATGGCCCCGGAAAAATGCCACTACGACGCCGGCACCTGCCGCGAACCGTCCTGGGGTGAACAGTTCTGCATGACCGACCACGTGGTCTACCTGGCCAATTCGTCGGGGATCAAGGTCGGCATCACCCGCGCCACCCAGTTGCCCACCCGCTGGCTCGACCAGGGTGCCAGCCAGGCTTTGCCGATCATGCGCGTAGCCACCCGCCAGCAATCCGGCCTGGTCGAAGACGTGCTGCGCAGCCAGGTGCCGGACCGCACCAACTGGCGTGCGCTGCTCAAAGGCGACGCCGAGGCGCTCGACCTGCCGGCCATTCGTGACCAGATTTTCGATGCCTGCGCCGACGGCCTGCGCGAGCTGCAAGGGCGTTTTGGCCTGCAGGCTATCCAGCCACTGCCGGACGCCGAAGTGGTGCACATGCGTTACCCGGTCGAGGCCTACCCTACAAAGATCGTCAGTTTCAACCTCGACAAGAACCCGGTAGTGGAAGGCACGCTGCTGGGTATCAAGGGCCAGTACCTGATCTTCGACACCGGTGTGATCAATATTCGCAAGTACACGGCCTACCAGTTGGCCGTGCTCCAGTAAAAAGGACCTGCACATGCGTACCGAACAACCGCAAGTGATCTACCTCAAGGATTACCAGGCGCCCGAGTACCTGATCGACGAGACGCACCTGACCTTCGAGCTGTTCGAGGACCACACCCTGGTTCACGCGCAACTGGTCATGCGCCGCAACCCGGCACGTGGTGCCGGGCTGCCGCCTCTGGTGCTCGATGGCCAGCAGCTGGAGCTGCTGCGTGCCTCGCTGGACGACCAGGAACTGCACGCGGGCGACTATCAGCTGGACGTCGACAGCCTGACCGTGCACCCCAAGGCCGAGCGCTTCACCCTCGACACCAGCGTAAAGATCCACCCTGAGAGCAACACCGCGCTGGAAGGCCTGTACAAGTCGGGCAAGATGTTCTGCACCCAGTGCGAGGCCGAAGGTTTCCGCAAGATCACCTATTACCTCGACCGCCCGGACGTGATGAGCACCTTCACCACCACGGTGATCGCCGAGCAGCATCGCTACCCGATACTGTTGTCTAACGGCAACCCGATCGGCAGCGGGCCGGCCGAAGATGGCCGCCACTGGGCCACCTGGGAAGACCCGTTCATGAAGCCGGCCTACCTGTTCGCGCTGGTGGCCGGTGACCTGTGGTGCGTCGAGGACAACTTCACCCGCCAGTCCGGCCGGGACGTGACCCTGCGGATCTACGTCGAGCCCGAGAACATCGACAAGTGCGACCACGCCATGGTCAGCCTGAAGAAGTCCATGCGCTGGGATGAAGAAGTCTATGGCCGTGAGTACGACCTGGACATCTTCATGATTGTTGCGGTCAACGACTTCAACATGGGCGCCATGGAAAACAAGGGCCTGAACATCTTCAACTCCAGCTGTGTGCTGGCCCGTGCCGAAACTGCCACCGATGCCGCGCACCAGCGCGTCGAAGGCGTGGTCGCCCACGAGTACTTCCACAACTGGTCGGGCAACCGCGTCACCTGCCGTGACTGGTTCCAGCTGTCGCTCAAGGAAGGCTTCACGGTGTTCCGCGATGCCGAGTTCAGCGCCGACATGAACTCGCGCACGGTCAAGCGTATCGAAGACGTCGCCTACCTGCGTACCCATCAGTTCGCCGAAGACGCTGGCCCCATGGCCCACCCGGTGCGCCCGGACAGCTTCATTGAAATTTCCAACTTCTACACCCTGACCGTGTACGAGAAGGGCGCCGAAGTGGTGCGCATGGTCCGTACCCTGCTGGGTAACGAAGGCTTCCGCAAAGGCAGCGACTTGTACTTTGAACGCCACGATGGCCAGGCGGTGACCACCGACGACTTCATCAAGGCCATGGAAGACGCCAACGGCGTCGACTTCACCCAGTTCAAACGCTGGTACAACCAGGCCGGTACACCACGCCTGGACGTCAGCGAAGCCTATGACGCGGCTGCGCAGGCCTACAGCCTCACCTTCCGCCAGAGCTGCCCGCAAACCCCGGACAAGGCCGAAAAGCTGCCGTTCGTGATCCCGGTGGAACTGGGCCTGCTGGACGCCGCTGGCAACGACCTGCCGCTGCAACTGGCCGGCGAAGCCGCTGCCCAAGGTAGCAGCCGCGTGCTGTCGGTGACCGAGGCCGAGCAAACCTTCACCTTCCAGGGCATCGGGGCCAAGCCTCTGCCGTCGCTGTTGCGTGGTTTCAGCGCCCCAGTGAAGCTGAGCTTCCCGTACGACCGCGACCAGTTGATGTTCCTGATGCAGCACGACAGCGACGGCTTCAACCGCTGGGAAGCGGGCCAGCAACTGTCGGTGCAGGTGTTGCAGGAACTGATCGGCCAACACCAGCGCGGCGAAGCGCTCAAGCTCGACCAGCGCCTGATTATCGCCCTGGGCACCGTGCTGGGCAATGAAGCGCTGGACCCGGCCATGGTGGCCGAGATGCTCTCGCTGCCGGGTGAGGCCTACCTCACCGAAATCAGCCAAGTGGCCGACGTGGACGCCATTCACGCCGCCCGGGAGTTCGCCCGCCAGCAGATCGCCGATCAGCTGTTCGATGCCCTGTGGGTGCGCTACCAGGCCAACCGTGAAGTGTCGCGCAGCACCGCCTACGTGGCCTCTGCCGAGCACTTTGCCCGCCGTAGCCTGCAAAACATTGCCCTGTCGTACCTGATGCAGAGCGGCAAGCCGCAGGTGCTGGAAGCGACCCTGGAGCAGTTCGAGCAGTGCGACAACATGACCGAGCGCCTGACCGCGCTGGCGGTGTTGGTCAACTCGCCGTTCGAAGCCGAGCGGGCCAAGGCGCTGGCAACCTTTGCCGAGCACTTCAAGGACAACCCGCTGGTCATGGACCAGTGGTTCAGCGTGCAGGCGGCCAGCGCGTTGCCGGGCGGGCTGGCGCGGGTCAAGGCGCTGATGCAGCACCCGGCGTTCACCCTGAAGAACCCGAACAAGGTGCGTGCACTGATTGGTGCCTTTGCCGGGCAGAACCTGGTCAACTTCCATGCAGCGGATGGTTCGGGGTATCGCTTCCTGGCGGACCTGGTGATCAAGCTGAATGCGCTGAACCCGCAGATTGCTTCGCGTCAATTGGCACCGTTGACCCGCTGGCGCAAGTATGACGACGCGCGCCAGGGCCTGATGAAGGGCGAGCTGGAGCGGATTCTGGCTTCGGGTGAGCTGTCCAGTGATGTGTATGAAGTGGTGAGCAAGAGCCTGGCGTAAGCCTGTTAGAAACTGGGGCTGCTGTGCAGCCCTTCGCGGGCATGCCCGCTCCCACAGGGATATCACAGGCCTTGAAGGCGGTGGAATACCTGTGGGAGCTGGCTTGCCGGCGATGGGCCGCACAGCGGCCCCGACTTTTTCAAGCCGACAACAAAACATAACACCCCGCCCGTTGTAATCCCGCAAACATCCCCGCTACGATCCCCTCAAGCTATTGCAGGCCTCTAGATCAGGCTTTTCGCAGTGCCTGCAGTGCATTGACCCACCAAGAAGAACACAACAGGGGGCAGTCATGAGGGAACAGCTACAGGTGCCAGCCAGGCGTGGTGCCTGGCCATGGGCGGCCAGCGCAGTGCTGGCGCTGGCTTTGGGGGTGTGGGCCGACAGCGCTCAGGCCGCCGCCGCCGACGAATACTCCACCGAATCGGCCAAGGCCAGCCAAAGTTTGTTGATCGATGCCACCCATGCCGGCAAACGCCTGGTAGTGGTGGGCGATCGGGGCCATATCCTGTTCTCCGACGACCAGGGCAACACCTGGACCCAGGCCCGGGTGCCTACCCGGCAACTGCTCACCGCCGTGTTCTTCCTCGACGACAAGCGCGGCTGGGCCGTCGGCCATGACGCGCAGATCCTTACCAGCAGCGATGGCGGCGCGACCTGGAGCAAGCAGTTTGAAGACCTCGCCCGCGAAGCACCCTTGCTCGATATCGCCTTCCTCGATGCCCAGCACGGCTTTGCCGTGGGGGCCTACGGTGCCTTGCTGGAAACCACCGACGGCGGCCAGCACTGGCAGGACGTGGCCGAGCGCCTGGACAACCCCGACCAGCTTCACCTGAACGGCATCGCCCGGGTGCGCGATGCCGGCCTGTTCATCGTGGGCGAGCAGGGCGGCATGTTCCGCTCCGCTGACAACGGCCAGACCTGGGCCAAGGTTGAAAGCCCGTACGAAGGCTCACTGTTCGGCGTGATCGGCACCGCCCAGCCGCACACCCTGCTGGCCTACGGCCTGCGCGGCAACCTGTTCCGCTCCACCGATTTTGGTGACAGCTGGCAGCCCATCGAACTCAAGGCCGCACGCGGCAACCTCGAATTCGGCCTGGCAAGCGCTACGCTTCTCGATGATGGCACCGTGGTGCTGGTCGGCAACGGTGGCAGCGTGCTGCGCAGTGCCGATGGCGGCCAGACCTTCAGCGTGTACAACCGTGCCGACCGCATCGCCCTGGCGGGCGTCAGCGGCCTGGCCAACGGCGGCCTGCTGCTGGTAGGGCAGGGGGGCGTACACCTGGCGGATGCCCAAGGCGCCGAGGGGGCAAGCCGATGACCAGCAGGGAGAGCATTACCATGCACCCGCACCACCAGGACAAGGCCACGCTGCTCGAACGCCTGATCTTCAACAACCGCCCCGTGGTCATCGCCCTGTGCGTGCTGGTGAGCATTTTCCTGTTCTGGCAGGCCACGCAGATCCGCCCCTCCACCAGCTTCGAAAAGATGATCCCGCTGCAGCACCCGTTCATCGAGCAGATGATGGAGCACCGCAACGACCTGGCCAACCTCGGCAACACCGTGCGCATCTCGGTGGAGGCGGTTAACGGCGACATCTTCGACAAGGACTACATGGAAACCCTGCGCCAGGTCCATGACGAGGTGTTCTACATCCCCGGGGTCGACCGTGCCGGGCTGAAGTCGCTGTGGAGCCCCAGCGTGCGCTGGAGCGAAGTCACCGAAGAGGGCTTTTCCGGTGGCGAGGTAATCCCCAACACCTACAACGGTTCGCAGGACAGCCTCGACACCCTGCGTGACAACGTGCTCAAGTCTGGCCAGGTGGGGCGGCTGGTGGGCAACAACTTCAAGTCCAGCATCGTCGACGTACCGCTGCTGGAGAGCTACCCCGACCCGCAGGACCCGGGCAAACAGGTGAAGCTCGACTACCAGCAGTTCTCGCACCTGCTGGAAGAACAGATCCGTGACAAGTTCCAGGCGCAGAACCCCAATGTGAAGGTGCATATCGTCGGCTTCGCCAAGAAAGTCGGCGACCTGATCGACGGCCTGGTGATGGTGGCAATGTTCTTCGGTGTCGCCCTGGCGATCACCTGGGTGCTGTTGTACTGGTTCACCTGGTGCATCCGCAGCACCATCGCCGTGCTCATCACCACCCTGGTGGCGGTGGTCTGGCAGCTGGGGCTGATGCATGCGGTGGGCTTTGGCCTGGACCCTTACTCGATGCTGGTGCCATTCCTGATCTTTGCCATCGGCATTTCCCACGGTGTGCAGAAGATCAACGGCATCGCCTTGCAGTCGAGTGACGCCGACAACGCCCTCACGGCAGCCCGGCGCACGTTCCGCCAACTGTTCCTGCCGGGGATGATCGCCATTCTCGCCGACGCGGTGGGCTTCATCACCCTGCTGATCATCGATATCGGGGTAATTCGCGAGCTGGCCATCGGCGCGTCCATCGGCGTGGCGGTGATCGTGTTCACCAACCTGATCCTGTTGCCGGTGGCCATTTCCTACGTTGGCATCAGCAAGAAGGCCATCGAGCGCAGCAAGAAGGACGCGACCCGCGAGCACCCGTTCTGGCGCCTGCTGTCGAACTTCGCCAGTGCCAAAGTGGCGCCGGTGTCCGTGGCCCTGGCGCTGGTCGCCTTTGCCGGCGGCCTGTGGTACAGCCAGAACCTGAAAATCGGCGACCTCGACCAGGGCGCACCAGAGCTGCGCCCCGACTCGCGCTACAACCAGGACAACAACTTCATCATCAGCAACTACTCCACCAGCTCCGACGTGCTGGTGATCATGGTCAAGACCCCGCCGGAGCAATGTTCGATCCACTCGACCATGGCACCGATCGACGAGCTGATGTGGACCATGCAGAACACCCCGGGCGTGCAGTCGGCGATTTCCCTGGTGACCGTGTCCAAGCAAGTGATCAAGGGCATGAACGAGGGCAGCCTGAAATGGGAAACCTTGTCGCGCAACCCGGACATCCTCAACAACTCGATTGCCCGTGCCGACGGCCTGTACAACGGCGATTGCTCGCTGGCGCCGGTGCTGGTGTTCCTCAACGACCACAAGGCCGAAACCCTTGAACGGGTTACCGCCGTGGCCAAGGCGTTTGCCGACAGCCACAACAAGGAAGGCCTGCAATTCCTGCTGGCAGCGGGTAACGCGGGGATCGAGGCGGCGACCAACGAAGTGATCAAGTCGGCCGAGCTGACCATCCTGATCCTGGTGTACATCTGTGTGGCGGTGATGTGCCTGATCACCTTCCGCTCGTTTGCCGCCACGCTGTGCATCGTGCTGCCGCTGGTGCTGACCTCGGTGTTGGGCAACGCGCTGATGGCCTACATGGGCATCGGGGTGAAGGTGGCGACCTTGCCGGTGGTGGCGCTGGGTGTCGGCATTGGCGTGGATTACGGCATCTATATCTACAGCCGCCTGGAAAGCTTCCTGCGTGCCGGGTTGCCGTTGCAGGAGGCCTATTACCAGACCCTGCGCTCTACCGGTAAAGCGGTGCTGTTCACCGGCTTGTGCCTGGCCATTGGCGTGTGCACCTGGATCTTCTCGGCAATCAAGTTCCAGGCCGACATGGGGCTGATGCTGACCTTCATGTTGCTGTGGAACATGTTTGGTGCGTTGTGGCTGCTGCCGGCGCTGGCGCGGTTCCTGATCAAGCCGGAGAAGATGGTGGGCAAGGAAGGGGGCTCGATTTTCGCCCATTGAGCATAGGGGGCCGCTTTGCGGCCCATCGCCGGCAAGCCAGCTCCCACAGGTACAGCGCAAGCCCTTCAGGGTTGTGAGGTCCTTGTGGGAGCTGGCTTGCCGGCGATGGGCTGCAAAGCAGCCCCAAGGCTATAATGCCAACTCATTTCTGATTGGTACCCCCATGTCCCCCCTAGCCACCGCCCTGCAGTCTTGCGACATGCTCCTGATCGACGGCCTGCACGCCTTCGACTTCACCGCCGACGAATCCGGGCTCACCGTCGAATGCATGGACGGCCGTCAGCTGCGCCGCTGGTCATTCACCCCCGAGCAAGTCGCCGCCGCTATCGCCAGCGGTGACGAGTGGCAACTCGACGATGCCAACGGCGAGCATCGGCTAGTCTGTATGAGTGCCTTTCGCGCCCCGGATGAAGACCACGATGAACCGGACCTGGACGAGCCTGCTGACCGCTAGCCTGATGACCCTGACAATCCACGCCCACGCCGCTACCTTGCTGGTGGGCAGCTACACCGATGGCACCAGCCAGGGCATCTACCGCTACCAGTTCGACGACAAGGCCGGCCGTATCGATCCCACGCCCCAGCAAGTGGTGAAGAGCGTCAGCCCGTCGTGGCTGGTGCTCTCAGCCGACCAGCGCCTGCTGTTTGCGGTGAATGAAACCCCACAGGGCCATGCCAGCAGTTTCAGCATCAGCAGCAAGGGTGAAATCAAACCCCTCAACCAAGTGGCCAGCCAGGGCGATGAACCAACCCATGCCAGCCTTAGCCGTGACCAGCGTTTCCTGTTCGTCGCCAATTATGCGGTCAAGCCCGACCCCGGTGGCAGCCTGGTGGTGATCCCGGTTTCCAGGGACGGCAAGCTCAAGGCCGTGGTGCAACAGGCCCGGCACAAGCCCAGCGGGGTAAACCCCGAGCGCCAGGCCGGTGCCCATGTGCACTCGGTGGTGCTGTCACCGGATGGCCGACACCTGTACGCCAGCGATCTGGGGGCAGACAAGGTGTTCATCTACCGCTACGACGGCGCCAGCGCGGACCACCCGTTAACACCCGCCATACCCGCTTCGGTGGCATTGCCACCGGGCAGCGGGCCGCGTCACCTGTTGTTCGACGCCAAGGGCCTGCACGCTTACCTCACCCTGGAAATGAGTGCCGAGGTGGTGGTGTTCGATGTGCAGGACGGCAACCTGGTCGAACGCCAGCGGCTGCCGCTGACCGAACGCCAAGAGGCAGCAGCCAAGGCGGCGGGTGGTTTGCACCTGTCGGCGGACGGGCGCTTCCTGTACGTAAGCAACCGTGGCACGGCCAACGAGATCGTGGCGTTCAGCGTGGGCAAGCAGGACGGCCAGCTGACCCTCCTGCAGCGCCGTTCGGTGGAGGGTGATCATCCTCGGGAATTCGCCCTCGACCCGAGTGACAACTTCCTGCTGGTGGCCAACCAGAAGAGCAACCAGATCGTGGTCATGCGCCGCGATCCGCGCAGCGGCAAGTTGCTGGAGACGGTGCAGACACTGCAACAGGATGCACCTTCGGACCTGAAATTCATCGAGTGATATCGATCGGCGTGATAGTCGATACTGGTGCAATGAATTTTTGCGTTCGGCGTCGGCGGCGTAAGTTTGACCCAAGGCCCAAACGGGCCACCGTCAAACCACCGCCGTCGAGGTCAGCCCAGATGAACTTCAATCTCTTCCCGGTCATTGCCGCATCCGCCATTTCAGCTTCGGTCGTACTGCCGGCCCATGCCCATGCCGATAGCAGCGGCAAGGCCGCCGCTACCCACAGCTACACCGAGCAGTACCTGCGCCAGAGTGCCAACTTCCATGCGGCCCTCAGCGGCAAGCACAACCACTGACCAAGCCTTGCACGAGGTTCTTGTGGGAGCGGGCATGCCCGCGAACACCGGCAGAGCCGGTGCCATCCACCGCGGTGCCTGCTTCGCGGGCATGCCCGCTCCCACAGGGACCCATGTACAGCCCGATCTTTAATCAGCGGACCATGATTGCCTTGAACAGCTCCGAAGCCAGCCACCCCTCCAGCCAGCTCCGCACCCGCGGATAAGCCGCCTCGGCGAACCACTGCGGTTCGACCCCGGCAAACTGGCGCATCAGGGGCAACAATGCGGCATCGGCAAGGCTTGGGTGATCGGCCAGCAGGTAAGCCCGGCCGTCAAGCAAACCTTCGAGCTCCGCCAGCCAGGCCTCGGCCTGCTGGCGGTAATGCTCGCGGGAATGCGCCGGGTAGCGCTCGGCGTACTTGTACAGGTTCACCTGCGCCTTGAAGGTGCTGTCATTGCGCGCAATCAACGCTTCAGCCTGCTGCGCCGCCGCCGGGTTTGCCAGCAGTTGCCAGTCCTGCGGGTCGTTTTGCGCCAGTGCCCAGCGCATGATGTCCAGGCTCTCTTCCAGTACGCCGGCACCGGTATCCAGCACCGGCACCGTGCCTTTGGGCGACAAGGCCAGCAGTTCTGCCGGCTTGTTCTTCATCGCCACCTCGCAAATGTCCACCGCGCACCCGGCATAGCGCAGGGCCAGGCGTGCACGCATGGCCCAGGGGCAGCGGCGGAACGAGTACAGGATCACCCGCACACCTCCACGTCACTCAGGCCATTGCCCTGGCGGCGTACCTGGATCTGTACCGGGATGCGCTCGTGCATTTCCTGCACGTGGGAGATCACCGCCACCTTGCGGCCTTGAGCCTGCAAGCCGTCGAGCGCGTCCATCGCCAATTGCAGCGATTCCGGGTCGAGGCTGCCGAAGCCTTCGTCGATGAACAACGATTCGATGCGCAGGGTGCTGGAGGCCATTGATGCCAGGCCCAGGGCCAGGGCCAGCGACACCAGGAAGGTTTCCCCGCCGGACAGCGAGTGCACCGAGCGCAGTTCGTCGCCCATTTCGGTGTCGAGCACCAGCAGGCCCAGGGCACTGCCGCCGCGCTTGAGGCGGTAGCGGCGGGCCAGCTGGCGCAGCTGGGCGTTAGCGTGGTGCAGCAGCAGGTCGAGGTTGTAACCTTGGGCGATCTTGCGGAACACATCGCCCGAGGCCGAACCGATCAGGGCATTCAGGCGTGCCCAGCGTTGCCACTGCTGGTGGGCCTGGACGATTTCGGCCGCCAGTGCCTGGTGAGCCTGCTGGCGACGCTGGTCGTCGGCCTGCTGTGCACGCAGTTCGGCACAGTGCTGCTCATGCCCGGCCAGGCGCTCACGCAGCTCAGCCAAGGCCTGCTCCAAGGCTTCGGCTGAAGCCTCCACGGTCATTTGCGCGGCATGTTGCTGCAGGCGCTGTTCGCGTTCGCGCAGCAGCACGCGGCCCTGTTCGATGGCTTTTTCGACGCTTTGCAGGTGCTGGCGCAGTTCATTGACTTGCACATCGTCCATTGCAAGCAGGCGATCCAGGCCGGCGTCGTCCAGTTCGGGGTGCTCGCTGCGCCACTGGGCGATCTGCCCCTGCAACTGCTGACACTCGGCGTCCAGTGCCTGTTGCTGCTGGGCATTGGCCTTCAGCTCACCCGCCAGTTGCACGCCCTGGGTGCGCAGGTCTTGCAGGCGCTGGGCAGTGTCGGCGTCGAGGGCGCGGGCTTGTTCCAGCGCGGCGTCCATATGCTGTTGCCAGGCTTCGGCACTGACGTGCTCGCCGAGCAGTTCGGCGAGCGAAACCTGGGCGTGCTGGCGCTGCTCATCAAGGGCGGCGAGTTTCTGCAGCAACTGCTGGCGGGTTTGCACGCGAGCCTGTTGCTGGTCGCGCAATTTGTCCAGCTGGGCCTGGCGGGCTTGCTGTTCTTCCAGTTCGTCCTTGCGCCGTTCCAGCTGTTGCAAGCGCTGGGCAATCTGTTGGTCCAGGGCGAGGAAGGCATTGGCCGGGTCGTCGTTCAGGGCCTTTACGGCGTCCTCGGGCAATACGCCAGCCAGGTCGTTCAGGCCTTGTTGCAGTTGTTGCTCGTCATTGGCCAGGGCCTGGTGTTGTTGTTCCAGGTGGCGTTGGGCCTGTTGCTGGGCTTCGTGCGCGGCTTGCAGTTGCTGGTTCAGGCGGGCTGCATCTTTTTGCAGGGCGAGCAGGGCGCTCTGGCGCTTTTCGTCCTGGCCGATTTCTTCGTCCAGGCGCCGCAGCTGGCTGTCGAGCCAGGCACCGCGGGCCTTGTCGTCCTGCGGGGCGAGGGCGGGCCACAGGCTGTGTGCCTGCACCTCGGCCACCAGCGGTTGCAGCTGTTCACCCAGTTGCGACTGTTGCTGCTGGTAATCCTTGAGCTGGGCGTTGACCACACCCAATTGGGTACGCAGTTCCACCAGCTTGCCGTTGAGCGTTTCGACTTGCGTCTGCGCGGCGTCTTCTTCGGCCTGATCATGGCGCCCCAGGCTTTGCAGCAGCGCTTCGGGTTGATGGAACGGATGCTCGGCGCTGCCGCACACCGGGCAGGGTTCGCCATCACGAAGCTGGCCGCGCAATTCTTCGACGCTGGTATTGCGCGCCAGGCGCTGGCGCTCCAGCAGTTGGCGGGTCAGGTTCAGCGCCTGCTCGGCGGTTTCCAGCTCGACCTTGGCGGCGGTACCCTCGGTAATCAGTTGCTGGCGCTGCTGCATGGCCTGCTGTTGCCGCTCGCGTACGGCATCCAGTTGCTGGCGCAACTCCATTTCCCGGCCATGCAGGCGCGACAGTTGTTCGAGGGCGCGTTGCTGCTTGCGGTTGTCCTGCAGCATGGCGCCCAGCAACTCGACCTGTTCGGTCAGGGCTTGCGGTTCGGCCTTGGCTTCGCGGAACAACAGGTCGTAGGCGTCGCGTTCGGCCTGCAAGTGCGCATTGGCCTGGCTGGCCTGGGCTTGCAGGCCGGGCAGTTCTTCACGGCCCTTGGCCAGGCGACCGCCCACCAGCATCACCTGCTTGAGCTGCGGCAGGTAGGCATGCCAGGCATCGGCCAGGCCTGCCAGGTGCTGGCTGTCGGCAAGCGCGGTGTCGATCTGTGCCAGTTGCTGCTGGCTGCGCTGCTGGTTGTCCTCCAGTTGCTGCAACTGTTGCTGGCCTTCGGCGACTTGCTGCTCCGCCTGTTCGCTGCTGCTGCGCTGCGCAGCCAGTTCCTGGTCCAGGCGGGCCAGGTTGTCCTGGGCGGCAAAGGCCTGGCGCAGGCGCGGGGCGTTTTCGCCGTGCCGGGCCTGGTGGTCGGCAAGCGCTTGGCGTGCTGTATCCAGCGCCTGTTCAAGCTGTTGGGTGCGCACTTGCAGCTCGGCTTGCTGCTGCTGTTGCTCAACGATCTTCGCGGCCACCGGCGCCAGTTGCGCGGTCAGTGCCTGCTGGCGGTGGAACTGGTGGCGCTGCGGGGCCAGCCGCTCCAGGCGCACGAGGTCCAGGCGGGGCTCGGCCAGCTTTTGCCAGGCCTGCTCGGCGGCTTGCAGTGCGTTGCCGGCTTCGGTGTGCTGGGCCTGTAACTGGTGTTGCTCATTCAGCCAGTTGCGTTGCTGTTCCAGCTGGCGCTCGCCGGCCTGGTCGGCCTTGAACTGCTGTTGCGCCTGCTCCAGGCGCTGGTCGAGTTCGGCGCGGGCTTCGTCGGCCATCGGCAGCAGGTGGCTGGCGCGGTCCTTCAGGGCATTGTGGGCCTCGCCGGCCTCACGGGCCTTGCTGAAGGCGCGCTGGCCCAGGCGGGTGTAGATGGCCGTGTTGGTGAGCTTTTCCAGCAGCTCGCTGCGCTCTTTGTCGTCGGCTTTCAAAAACGCGCCGAACTCACTCTGGGCCAGCATCACAGCGCGGGTGAACTGCTCGAAGTTCAAGCCCAGGCGGGCCTCGACCAGTTGCTTGTATTCGTTCTTGCCGCTGCCCAGCACCTGTTCGCTGTCCAGGTCGTAGAAGCTCTGGCGGCTGTGTTGCAGCTTGCCGTTGGCCTTGTCGCGGGCGCGGTTGGCTTCCCAGCGGGCGCGGTAGCGGCGGCCATCGATGCCGATGAAATCGACCTCGGCAAAGCCGCTGCCGGTGCCACGGCGCAACAGGTTGCGCGGGTCGGAGGTGGGGATTTCGCCATCGGCATCCGGCACCTTGGCTTCGCGGCCAATGTCGTTCAGCCGCGGTACGGTGCCGAACAACGCCAGGCACAGGGCATCGAGCAGGGTGCTCTTGCCGGCCCCCGTAGGGCCGGTAATGGCGAACAGGCCGGCACTGGCCAAAGGCTCGGCAGTGAAGTCGATGTCGACCGGGCCGGCCAGCGATGCCAGGTTCTTCAGGCGAATGGCGAGAATCTTCATGGCTGCTCCTCTTCCTGCTGCACGTCCTGCAACAGCAGGGCAAAGTCGGCCAGCGCCTGCTCGTCGGCGGGGTTGCCGTAGGCCTGTTCCCAAGCGCGGCTGAACAGGTCCTGCGGGGTCATCCGGGCCAGTTCGACAAAGGCCAGGTCATCATCCTCGGCGTTGGTGCGGCCGGCGTATTCGGCGCTGATGCGGATCAGCCGCACGGCCTTGCCTTCCAGTGCGGTCTCGATCTGCTGGCGCAGGTCGGGCTGCGGCTCGTCCAGTATCACCCGCACCTCCAGCCAGGGCTGGCGGTTGGGGTCTTCGAGCAGGTCGATCACTGGCAGGTCAGCCAGTTGCTGCAACAGTTCGCCCAGCGGTGCCGGGCCGACCCGTTGCAAGGCCACGGCGCGCGGTACCGGGCGCGGTTCGACACTGACCAGGCCGCTGCCGTCCAGCTCCACTTCCAGCACCTGGTGCGGGTAGTTGATTTCAGCAAACGACAGCGGGATCGGTGAACCGCTGTAGCGGATGCGTTCTTCGCGGTTGACCTTCTGCGGTTTGTGCAGGTGGCCGAGGGCAACGTAGCTGATGGTTTTGTCGAACAGCTTGGCCGGCAGGGCCTCGGCGTTGCCGATGATCAGGCTGCGCTCGGAGTCTTCCGACACCGCGCCACCGGCCATGTGCGCGTGGCTGATGGCGATCAGCGCCTGGTCTTTCTTGCGTTTTTTCTGCGCGGCGGCGATCAGTTGCTGGTGCACCTGGGTGATGCCTTGCAGGTAGTCGTCACCCAGCTGCGGGCCGGTGACCTCGGCCGGGCGCAGGAAGGGCAGGGCCAGGCACCAGGCGGCGACCTTGCCACGGCCGTTGGTGAGCGGGATCAACAGGCGTTCGGCATCCAGCTGGCCGTCGTCCAGCCAGTGCACACGGCCCAGCGCATGGGTACGCAGCCGGCGCATCAAGGCAGCAGGCAGCTCAATGCGGGAACCGGAGTCGTGGTTACCGGCGATCATCACGATGTCCAGCTTGGGCTGCTGCTCGTGGGCCTGGACGATGAAGTCGTAGAGGCGTTCCTGGGCTTTGACCGGCGGGTTGACCGTGTCGAAGATATCGCCCGCGATCAGCAGCGCATCGGGCTGGCGCAGGCGCAGCTGGCCGAGCAACCAGTCGAGGAAGCAGGCGTGTTCGAAGTCGCGTTCCTGGCCGTGCAGGCTTTGGCCCAGGTGCCAGTCGGAAGTATGAAACAGACGCATGGATGACCTGTGGTGTCGAGTCGGGCTAGCGGGGAAAGGGCGGTATGGTAACCCAAGCGTGGGGCCGCTGTGCGGCCCGATCGCGGGCAGCCAGAGCCAACAGGTATTGCACAGGTTCAATGTATGCGCGGTCCATGTGGGAGCAACTGTCTTCTTATGGAGACTGGCCTTGACCCTCGCACTCGGATAGTGCGCAGCATCACCCACCCCACTGCTTAGGCATCGCGGTTCTTTCAGTGTTTTACAAAACATTTAACCCACCTGACCCTCTATACGCGGTAACTCGTTAATTAGTAGGTGTTTTTTCTGTTGCTTCAAATAAATGTAGGAATTGAACTACAAATACCAGGAAGAATTCCTACGACGCCTTTCCAGCGGGGGTGCCGTGTATATCTTGAATAAAGAAAAAAACAAGTGGTACAAATGGCTCGCGCAAAAAAAGCGCACTCAACCCAATTTTATAGGAGCAGTAGCCATGGGACGTCGTCGTTCTGAAATCAACATGCCTCAGATCTCTCGGGTGATGAACTACACATTTACCGAGTCCGAGGTTGACTTCCTCAATGTGCTGTAATCAATAAGCCAGAAGGGGCTTGCCCCCTTCTGGCCTGACCCAGGAGCTAGAGATGATTGCCGAACGCGAATTGACCATAGAAGAAGCATGCAGCCGCCTGACAAGGCTGTATCAGCACTTGGGCTTTAGCTCGAAAATGAAACTATCAAAAAATAGTGGCTTGGTCGCCACATGCCACTTATACGATAGTACCTACAGAGAAGTGTCTTGCGGAGCCGGAAAGGGGGAGCATTGTGAACTAGGAGCCCTTGCCGAAAGCTTAGAGCATTACTTCGTCGACAAAGCCACTCCAACCCCCATCGAAAGCGACACAATCTTACAGTCGATAGCCTCCTTTGACGACTGGCTACTGAAGTCAATCCCGCCTAATTGCCAGATACCCTCCTTCGCACTTCAAGCACTGGACAGCTATGACGAAATAAAAATACCGGCGATACTGATAGCCCCCTCCTCCAGAAATATTGATGAAGTAGAAAAAACTTCAGCTGGCTACCTTGCCAAATATGCGACCAACTCCGGTACAGCCATAGGCTGCACCGAGAGCGAAGCTCTTTTACACGCCATAAATGAATCTATCGAACGTCATGCGCTGTCAATGTACTACCTATCGCTTTGCAGCCTGAGCCCACCCCCAGAACTCTACCGGCCTTCCGATTCTTTTCTGGAAGACACCTTTGGCCATGACGCCAAACTTCTCCGTCACGCGAACAAACTAGAGATATACTTAACCCATGACTTTTACGATGTTCCATTTTGCATTGCTATTTCTCGCAGTAAAAAAGAAGGATCTCTCAGCGGCATAGGCTCGGGAAGCTCCATAAATCCATCCATTGCAATGTATCGTGCTGTAACCGAACAAGTTCAGTGCGAACAGCTTTCTGGCTCGAAAGAAAAACAGGAAGATCTCTCCACTGAGGAAGTGCTTTCCCACTCCGCACGACTTTCCTCACTTCTCCATCCATCCCCTAAATACGACGTACCCAAACATCATCCGGCGCGTGTTGAGCTCACCGTGCTCGGACAGATCAAACGTACACTGATCAATCTGGCCAAGAATAATAAATCTGTTTTCTATCGCACATTATATATGCATCCAAATCTCGCCACGGTGGTACAAGTGTTTATCCCCGGACTGGAGCGCTTTCACTTGATAAGGTCTGGGATTCCAGTCGCGCCACAGAGCGCATTCAAAGGCATAAGGCAATGATATGCATATTTACCGAGGCATCTTCGCCGCCCTGAGTGCAACACTAGTACTGAAGGTCGCGACCGTCGTACCAGCCTTTATTCTGGCTGACATTATCGACGACCTGTCCACGTCGTCCTCGTCTTCTCTCGCCCTGCTCGGTGCCTTCATATGCCTTGTCGCGCTACAAGCCTCGTTGACCCCTTTGCAAGCCTGGTGCCTTGCGCGCCTCTGCCAGGAGCGCGTGAAGCTGCTTTCCATGCGCTGGTGCCGGGGGTTACTGGAGAAACGCTTCGAGGCCTATGGACAGCTCCATGGCGGAACCTTGGTAAAAGTACTGGATAGAGGGATAACGGCCCAAGAGCGATGGCTAGGTTTTCTGATTGGCTCAGCATGGCCAGTACTGGCCGAAGCTGTGGTACTGGTGACGCTGTTCGCATACCTTGGTGCCACCTCAGTATTGATTGGCCTCGTACCCTTGAGCTTGGCGTATCTGTGGGCAAACGATCGCATGGTGCGCTGGCGTCGCCCCCGTATCGAGGCAGTCAACTCGCGGGAAGACGAGCTGGCGGAACAATGGGTTGATACCTTCGCCAGTGCGTCAACCGTCAAGCTGGAAAAGGCCGAGGATGCGGCAATGATTCCCGTCACCCAGACACTGTCGGGCTATGCCGACTCAGCGGTGGGGGTTGCCTACAGTGGCGGATGGCTTCAGGGCTTGCGTACTCTGTTCATTGGCCTGGGCAGTGTTGGGTTGCTGTTGTGGGGTATCCATGATCAATCCCAGGCAACACCGCATCTGAGCCTGGGCGAGCTTGTTGCCCTCTTTACTCTGGTGAGTGGGTTGCTTGCAGGCGTTGCACAACTGGCTGAAGCCTGGCGGGTACTTGACCAGTTCCGGCTCGACAAACGCAAGCTCGAACACTGGCTCCAACTCCCTGTGTTCGGCCCGGTAGACTCCATGGATGCAGAGCCCGTAGATGAAAACGCAGGGCTTCGCATCACCCCCTGCCAGCTCAGCGCTCGAAACGCACTGCAACTGCTGATCGATGAGCCCTTGGTAATACGTGCAGGAGAACGGGTCGCGCTGATCGGGCCCAGCGGGTGTGGTAAATCGACACTTCTGCATGCGCTGGCGGGCACGGTATTCCAGTTGCGCAAGCATGTTCACTTGCACGACAGGTGCCTGGCTTCGTTCCACGCTAGTGAACAGTTCAGTCGGTTGCGACTCTGCCCTCAGGATGCGCATTTCATCCCCGGCTTACTGCCCCGTGCGGTGCTGTTCGGGCATACGCATGAACGGGCTCAAGTCGAGCGATGGCTTGAGCGGCTGGGCCTGAGCAAAGACTGGTACGACCTTGATCTTGATGCACGGGCAGAGTCGATTTCGGGCGGCGAAGCACGCAGGCTAACGCTGCTACGTCTTCTCAATCAGCCTGGGGAATTCAATTTCTTTGACGAGCCCACAGCAGGGCTTGATTCCGGATCGGCTGAGCGTACCTGGGATCTGTTATTCGAAGCATTCCAAGGGAGAGGGCTGATTTGCGTGACGCATGATCAGAGTGCGCTGTCGCGGTTTGACCGGGTTATCAGCATGAGCGAGGGGCGCATCATCAGCCAAGTACAAGCGCAGATCGCTTAGAACACTGAGCTAGCAGGTGCTTCGCATAGCTTGTGGGAGCTGGTTGCCGGCGATCACCGGCGCAGCCGGTCCCATAGATCGCGCTGCCTGCTTCGCGGGCTCGCCCGCTCCCACATGGACCGCGCCCGCCTGGCATTTTTGTCAGTTGCCTTGCCGTTGTTTATGGCTGAAAAATTGTGCTCGAGCGGACTACAACGGGCTCACTTGCATGAGGCTAGGCGATGGCAACCTTGACGCAGGTCTATACGGCATACGGGTACTCCGAGCGGCCATCGAAAAGCACGGTGCTTGGTTTCAATGGCGAACGGCTGGCCGTTGAGTTGGCGAGCTACCTGTTGGGCAATGGCTATAGAGCGTTTAGCCCGGTTCTGATGCGCTTTCGTTCGCCGGATAGCCTCAGCCCATTCGGGAAGGGTGGGCTGAACAGCTATGCCTATTGCCTCGGTGATCCTGTTAACAAAAGTGATCCAAGTGGGCATATGTTTTCTGCCGGTAAACAGCTATCGAAGCTGAATCCCTCTGGGGCGCATGATAAAAAAATTTCATTGCATCCATGTGGCCCTATCAAATTTGCCACTGGCACTGCCACTGCAAGCACAGTTTCGGCTCCGCCCCCCCGTTCGTTGGTGAATAAAAACGACGGCACTCGTTATTCGACGGTAGAAAATAAGCCGGGATCTGAGCCGCTAATGGTTGCCAAATTGCAGGAGAGTCAAGGGAAGCACCTCAATAAACCGCCACCTATGCACATCCCCATTCCGGATCGCGATGATGCCCCATTGGTTCACTTGCTGTTAGCGGAGCGCCAGATTGAGTCTTTGCGAGCTGTCCAGATATCACCAGTCGACGATGTAGAGGTAATTAGATTAGGTACTGAGTGGTTGTAGTCACTACACGGACCTATCACTTGGGATAAAGCGGCGGCAGCCCGCCATTCTCCCCAGCCGGCAGCAACACCTGCTCAGCCGGCGGTATGGTGCCAATCGCGCGCCACAATTCCTCACCTTGCCAATACTGGCCGCTCTCGCTGTACAACGCCCCGTTCAACCCATCCAGCGCATTCGACAGCGGCACGAACCGGGCTGCCATTTCGGCCAGGGTTTCTGGCTGCTGGCGGGCCCAGGCGTCCAGCGCCTGACGCGTTGCCTGGGGGTCGTTGGCCTGGCAGGCACGCTTGAGGTCGTCCAGCAAGGTACGCGGGCTAGGCCCGTTCTGCGCGGCACGTAGCACAGCCGGTTGCGAGCGGGCTCGCCACCACAGGACGAAACCCAGCACGGTTGTGAGGGCGAACACCAGGGTGGCCAACTGCCAGGGCCACAGCAGGGTGCTGGCGCTGCTGGTGTCACCCACCGGGGTATCGCCGCTCAGCGCCGGGTTGTCTTGCACGTTCAGCGTGCGTGCCGGCAGGCTGGTGTGCTCCAGATGGTCTTCGCGGGTATTCCACCAGGCCACTTCCAGCGCTGGCAGGGCCAGTGTGCCGCTGTGGGTCGGCACCAACGCCTCGCGTTCTTCGCGGTTGGCGGTCATGCCGCGGTCGCCGATTTCGTTGCGCAACAGCGGCTGGTCAGGGTAACGGCGCAGGCCGACGATTTCGGTGGCCGGCAGCGGCGGCAGTTGGGTGCTGGACAAGCCTTCGGCGCGCAAGGTGATGTTGCGCGTCAGCGAGTCGCCAATCTGCACCTGCTGGCTGCCCGGGTCGGGGTTCCAGTGTTCCTCCAGGGTCAGGCTGCGCGCCGGCAACCACGGTGCACCCGCGGGCCAGGCGGCCGGAATGGGGCGCACGGTCAGCCGCAGTGGCAGCGAACTGACCTGCACCTGGCGGCCGGCGCGGGCCGTGCCGTTGGCCTGCGCGTTTTCGTCGCTGTTGGCGGCGGCGGTGGCAGTGAAGGTCAGTGGCGGAATGTCGAGGGTGCCGCTTTGCTGGGCATACACGGCATAGCGGGTTTCGATCACGCCATGGCGTACGCCGTTGATTTCCTTTTCATAGGTGCGCGACTCGCCCAGCGGTTCGACCTTGGCATTCTCCAGTTGCAGCGGGCTGAGGTTGCTGTCGTCGTACAGCGCCACTGAGTGGTAGATGCGCAGGGTCAGCACGGCCTGGGCCTGGACGTAAACGTCGCTGCTGTCGAGGGTCGCTTCGATGAATACTTGCGAGGCGCTGTCCTGGCGGCTGGCATCGGCCTGGAGCACTTGCAGGTCGATGGCCTGGCTGTGCGACTGGCCCAGTTGCAGCTCGGGAATACGCAGGCTGCCGCTGCGCCGTGGCAGCAGGGTAATGATCCAGCGGGTGCTGGCGCGAGTTTCGCCGTCGAGGGTGTGCAGGCTGTTGAGCTGGCGTGTGCCGCGTACCTCGAAGTCGCCTTCCAGGGCGCGCAGGTCGGGCTTGCCGAACTGGGTCACGTCCTGGCTTTCCAGGGTCAGCTCCAGGCTTTCGCCAGCTTCCAGGCGGGTACGGTCGACGCTGGCTTGCAGCAGCGGTTCGGCCTGGGCCAGCACGGCCCACAGCAGGGTGAGAAGCAAGACGCCGAAGCGACTCATCGTGGGGTTTCCTGATGCAATTGCTGTTCATACCAGAATTTGCGCCGCAGCAGCTCCGCCGGGTTGTCGGGGATCTCCCGCAGCCATTGTTCCAGGGCTTGGCGCTGTTCGGCATCGAGATTGGTCGATACCGGGCGCTGTGGCGGCTGGATCACGCTGTCATCGGCGCCCGCCTGGTTTCCGGGCGCTGCCTGGCTGTTGTTGCTGCCTTCGCCGGGTTGTTCGGCGCTGGCTTGTTCGTCGTTGCCGGGTGTGCCCTGGGCCGGGCTGCTGGCCGAGCTGCTGTTGCCCTCGGTTTCGCTGCCGGGTGTGCCTTGGGCATCGCTGCTGGCCGGTTGCTCTTCGGCTTTGGCCTCACGCTGTTGCAGCAGTTGCTGCACCAGCGCCTGGTTGTCCAGCGCCGCTTGCAGGTCGGGCTGGCGCTCCAGGGCTTGCTCGTAGGCGTCCAGGGCGGCCTCCAGTTCGCCGCTGCGGGCCAGGGCATTGCCTCGATTGTAGTGGGCTGCGGCCGTGTCGCCTTGGGAAAACGCCTCGGCGGCACCGGCATAGTCGCCCGCCTGGTACAGGGCCATGCCACGCCACTGTGGGTCCTGGAAGTGGCGTGCGGCGCTGGCCGGGCGGTTCTGTTCCAGCAGGCTCTGGCCTTGCTGGTCGGGGCGCAGCCACAGGTCGTTGAACTCGAAGGCCTGGCTGGGTTGTGGCAGGGCCAGCAGCAGCGGTAGGCAGAACAGCCAGCCACGCCGGCCCGCGCAGGCGGCCAGCAGCAACAGCGGAATCAGCAGCCAGTAACCCTGGTCGGCCCAGCTGTCCAGTTGCAGGGTCTGGCCATCATTGCGCGCAGTGCGCGGGTTATCGAACAGGCCCAGGCCGCGCAGGTCGAGGTCGTCGACGCGGGCATGCCGGTAGCGCCCTCCGGTGCCGCTGATAAAGCCCTTGAGGCCGGCGCTGTCCAGGCGCGGCAGCAGGATACCGCCTTGGTCATCCTTGAGGTATTCGCCATTGGCCTGGCGCACCGGGGCGCCTTCACGGCTGCCGATGCCCAGCATCAACAGGCTGGGGCCCTGGCGGCCGAGGGCCTGGCTGATGCCTTGGCGCTCCGGGGCACTGAGCGATGAGCCGATCAGCAGCAAACGGCCTTGGCCCAGACCGCTCTGGGCCAGCAGCGCCAGGCCTTTTTGCACGGCCAGGTCGGCGCGTTGGCCGGCTTGCGGCATGATCGACGGGTCGATGGCCTCCAGCAGGTTGCGGGTGGTGGCCAGGTCATCGGACAGCGGCACCAGCGTGTGCGCCGAGCCGGCATACACTACCAGTGCTGTCTGGCTGTCGCGGCGGTGTTCAAGCAGGTCGAGGATTTTCCGCCGGGCCTGTTCCAGCCGGTTCGGCGGGCTGTCCTCGGCCAGCATCTGCGGGGTCAGCTCCAGCAGGATCACCAATGGGTCGGCCGGCCGTTGGCGGTTTTCTTCAACGCGCTGCCAGCTGGGCCCGAGCAGGGCCAGGATTACCAGCGCCCAGGCCAACCCCAACGCCACCCATGGCAGCTTGCTGGTGCTACCGTTGCCGCCGCCCAGCAATACGCCATGGAACGCCGGCGGCAGAATCATCTGCCAGCGCCCGGCGCGCTTGCGCCGGTGCCACAGCTTGTACAGTAGCCAGCCAAGCAGGGGCACGGCCAGCAGCCAGAGCGGGCGTAGCCATTGGGGCCACAGTTCGATCATCGCCGCCTCCTCAGGCGCAAGCGCTTCAGGCGTTGGCGCCATTCCGGGTGCGGCTGCAGGAAGCGCGGTTTGCGCAGCAGGCGTTGCAGCAGGTTGTCGGGCCATTGCACGGCCACCACCAGCAGCACACTGAGCAACAGCGCCAGGGCCAATGGCCAGGCGTACAGGGCCTGGGCCGTTCGTGCCTGGGTGGGTTGCTGGGCGACCGGCTCGAGCTGGTCGAGGGTGTCGCCGATGGCGTCCAGTTCGGCGCCGTCGTGGGCACGGAAGTAGGCACCATGGCTGATGTCGGCGATTTCCTTTAGCGAGGCTTCGTCCAGGTCCAGGCTGGGGTTGAGCCCGAGCAGGCCGGGGGTGCCACTGGCCTCCGGGTTGGCGCCGATGCCGATGGTATAGATGCGCACGCCTTCCTGGGCTGCCAGGCGGGCGGCGGTCAGTGGGTGGATTTGCCCGCCGTTGTTGGCACCGTCGGTAATCAGTACCAGCACCCGGCTTTGTGCTGGCCGCTGGCGCAGGCGTTTGACTGCCAGGCCAATGGCGTCGCCGATGGCGGTGTTTTTCCCGGCGATGCCGATTTGTGCTTCGTCGAGGAAAGTGCGCACGGTGCGTCGGTCGAAGGTGAGCGGGGCTTGCAGATAGGCCTGGCTGCCGAAAAGGATCAGGCCCACGCGGTCGCCTTCACGGTCTTGCAGGAAGTCACCCATCAGCGCCTTGACCAGGTCGAGGCGGCTGATGTCTTCGTTCTTCCACTGCATGTCGGGGAAATCCATCGACCCGGACACGTCCACCGCCACCAGCAGGTCACGGCCGCTGGCGGCCACCGGCACCGGTTCGCCCAGCCATTGCGGGCGAGCGGCGGCGCACAGCAGCAACAGCCAGATGACCACGAACGGCGCCTGCTGGCGCCAGGTGGGCAGGTTGAGCCGTGCGCGGCGCCCGGCCAGGCCTTCCAGTTCGTTGAGGAAGCCTACCTTGAGCACCGGCTCGCCGCTGTCGGCGGCCGGCAGTAGCAGGCGCGCCAGCCACGGCAGCGGCAACAGCGCGAAAACCCACGGCCAGGCCAGTTCAAACATGCTTGCGGATCCAGGTTTCGACGGCTTGGCTGAGCCCGACAATGGCTTTGTCGTCGAGCTTGCATTCGGGTTTGTAGGCACCCTCGACCAGCACCATCCAGCGGGTGAGGCCGGCGGCGGGGCAGCGGTTGTCGAGAAACGCCAGCCACTGACGGCCGTTCAGGGTGTGGCTGTTGGCGCCCGGATAATGGCTGCGGCACAGCCGCTTGAGCAGTGCGTTTATCTGCTGCAACCAGGCACCCGCCGGGGCGCCGTCGTAGGGGCGTGGCAGCAGGGCCAGTTCGGCCAGCGCGGCCACGCGCACCGGGTCGAGCGGTTGCTCGGCACGCACGATGCGGCGTTTGCCCGGGCGCCAGCGGCGCAGGCGCCACAGGCCCCAGCCCAGCAGTGGCAGCAAGGCCAGCAACAGCCACCAGCCGGGTGCAGGTGGCCATAGGCCGACAGGCGCCGGTTCGATCAGCGGATGCAGCTGGTCGAGCGGGTTCATGACGCGTTCCTTGGGCGCTGGGCGTTCAGGTATTCGCGCAGTTGTTCGATCATGTCGCTTTGCGTGCTCAGCGGCATCAGCACTACGCGCAGTTTCTGTGCCATCAGCTCCCAGCGCTCGATGCGCGCCTCGGCCTGCTGGCGGTAGGCCTGGCGCAGGTTGGCGTCCAGCGTATCGAGTTCCAGCTGGGCGCTGCGCTGGGCAAAGCGTAACAGCCCGGCGGCGGGCAGGGCGTGGTCGAGCGGGTCGGACACCGGCAACAGCAACAGGTCGCAGTGGCGCGAGAGCATGGCCAGGTGCTGTTCGCACTGCGCGGTCAGCGAGCGCTCGTCACAGATGACGATGGCCAGGCTGCCCGGGCGTAGCACTTCCCGCGCCCGGCGCAGCGCCAGGCCAAGGCTGTCGGCGTGGGGCACGGCTTCGGTGTGCAGCGACTGGTTGACCTTGGCCAGGCGGTTGAGCAGTTGCAGCAGGCTTTGCTTGCTGCGCCGGGGCTTGATTTCGTGCGGGTCGTTGTCGCCGAACACCAGCCCGCCGATGCGGTCGTTGTGGCCCAGCGCAGCCCAACCGAACAGGGCTGCGGCCTGGGCTGCCAGCACCGACTTGAACATCAGCCCGGAACCGAAGAACAGCCGCTGGCTTTGCTCGACAAGAATGAAGATGGGCCTTTCGCGTTCTTCGTGGAACAGCTTGGTGTGTGGTTCCTGGGTGCGTGCGGTGACCCGCCAGTCGATGTTGCGCACATCGTCGCCGGCCTGGTACACGCGCACCTGGTCGAAGTCCACCCCACGCCCACGCAGCTTGGAGTGGTGCAGGCCCACCAGCGGGCTGCGCTGGCCGGGCTTGGAGAACAGCTGGATTTCGCGCACGCGGTGGCGCATGTCGATCAGCTCGGCGAGGCCGATGCGGATGCCAGGTTCGGCCAGCTGCGTGGTGGGCATGGGGTCAGGCAACGGCGACGACGTCGAGGATGCGCTGGACCACGCGGTCCTGGTCGATCCCCGCCGCCTCGGCCTCGAACGAGAGGATGATGCGGTGGCGCAGCACGTCGAACAGCACCGCCTGGATGTCTTCGGGGCTGACGAAGTCGCGCCCGGCCAGCCAGGCGTGGGCACGTGCGCAGCGGTCCAGCGAAATGGAGCCCCGGGGGCTGGCGCCGTAGGCGATCCAGTCGGCCAGTTCGGCGTCGAACTTCGCCGGGGTGCGGGTGGCCATGACCAGCTGCACCAGGTATTCCTCTACCGCGTCGGCCATGTACAGGCCAAGGATTTCCTTGCGTGCGGCAAAAATTGCTTGCTGGCTGACCCGGCGTTCGGGCTTGGTCTCGCCGCCCAGGGCTTCGCCACGGGCCTGTGCCAGGATGCGCCGCTCCACCGCGGCGTCGGGGAAGCCGATTTTCACGTGCATCAGGAAGCGGTCGAGCTGGGCTTCGGGCAGCGGGTAGGTGCCTTCCTGCTCGATGGGGTTCTGCGTGGCCATGACCAGGAACAGCGGCGACAGGTCGTAGGTGCTGCGGCCCACGCTGACCTGGCGTTCGGCCATGGCTTCAAGCAGTGCCGACTGTACCTTGGCCGGGGCGCGGTTGATTTCGTCGGCCAGCACCAGGTTATGGAAGATCGGCCCCTGCTGGAACACGAAACTGCCGGTTTCCGGGCGGTAGATTTCGGTGCCGGTGATGTCGGCCGGGAGCAGGTCGGGGGTGAACTGGATGCGATGGAACTGCGCCTCAACACCTTCGGCGAGCTCTTTGATGGCTTTGGTCTTGGCCAGGCCCGGGGCACCTTCGACGAGCATGTGGCCGTCTGCCAGCAGCACGATCAGCAGCCGCTCGACCAGTTTTTCCTGGCCTAGGATCTGGGAAGAAAGAAAGGTGCGCAGCGCGATCAGCGCTTCACGGTGTTCCATCGGCGACGGTTCCTGGTATGGGGCCACAGGCGGGCTGGAGTCAGCTGCCCTGGCAAGGGGTGATACTTTAATCCATCCGGAGGGGTGGCGACTAATGGCGGCAGGGAAATTTATCCGTGCCGTGGGCCATGCCGATAGAGAAATGTCCTGCAAAAGGCTGGCCATAGCCTGATGTTCTGTTGCGGCGGTCTGGCGCCTGCTTGTGCTTTTGACGCAAGCAGGAGCACAACGATGATCGTGAGGTTTGGGGTGTTTTTCGATGGCACCGGTAACAACCAGCACAATGTGATGCCGACGGAGGTGAACGCAGGCATGGGCGCGAGTTATACCAACGCCTTGAGCAATGTGGCCCTGTTGCACGCGCTTTATCCGGCAGAGGGGGCCAGCGCCGACGGTTGCATGGCCTTTCTCAGCCGTTATGTGGAGGGGGTGGGAACCCTGGCGGGCGCGGAGGATCATGCGTATGCCTCGGCCACCGGGCGGGGGCGCACCGGCGTCGAGGCGCGAGTCACCGAGGCATTGGCGGGTATCGCCGGGCAGCTGCGGGAGTGGGAGCACGCCTATCCGCAGGCAAGCCTCGAAGGGGTCGAGTTCGACCTGTTCGGCTTCAGCCGCGGAGCTGCGGCGGTGCGTCACCTGGCAAATCTGCTGCACGCCGACGGGGGCAGGGTGTTGGCCGTTACATGCGGCATCACGATCAATTTCATAGGCCTTTTCGACACCGTGGCGGCGATCATTGCGCCGTTACAGGGCGACTTTGACCCTGCCGACGCTGGCCATGGAGATTTACGCCTGGGCCTTGGGGCTGGCATGGCCCGGCAGGTGGCGCAGCTGGTGGCAGGGGATGAGCAGCGGCACAACTTCCCGCTGGTGTGCAGCGGGCACGACATCGTGTTGCCGGGTGTGCATTCGAACATTGGCGGTGGTTACCCGGACCTCACGCAGGAGCAGGTGCTGTTGTGCAAACCTCAGTCGCAACGTGTGCCATCGGCCATGCGTGCCGACCAGACGTGTGTGCATGCCAAGGTGAGTGACCTGCTGGGCGCAGCGTTTGGTGGCCTGGGTGCAAAGGTGATTACCTGGGAGGAACCGATTTCCGGCGGGCGTCCGGGCGAGGCGCAGAAGCAGGTGTATGCGGCGGTGTACCGGGAGCGGGAGGTGGCGGGGCAGCTTTCACGGGTTTACCTGAGTGTCATGCGGGCGCTGGCGGTGCGTGCAGGGGTACCGTTTGGGCCGTTGGGCGGGCAGGCGGAGCACCAGGTGCCTGATGAACTGGTGGGTATCAGCCGCAAGCTGCATGATTTTGCCTTGGGTGTCAGTGAGGAAATGGGGTTGACCGAGCAGGAGCAGTGCTTGCTGCGTGACAGGTACGTGCATACGTCGGCGAACTGGAATGCGGTGAAGGGGCTGCGCAACAGTGTGCTGGATGTGCTGTTCGTCAATCGACCGGGGGTAGAGGGGCGAGTGGTGCATGCGGACCCGGTATAGCGTTATGGGGGCTGCCTGGTGTCTGTCTTGGTGTTTGCAGCGCCTGTGATATCGAGCGCCGCCCGCGCGGCGTAAGGCCTCCACAGGTTCAAGGTGAACCCGAGGCCGATGCAGTAACTGTGGGAGCGGGCACGCCCGCGAACACCGGCGTAGCCGGTGCCATTCACCGCGTTGGATTCTTCGCGGGCAAGCCCGCTCCCACAGGGTACGCTGTGCGCCCGGCATCACCAAAGCGCTGCCTACCTTAAGACAAGCACCTGTCAGCCTCGATACGCTTCCATCAACTTGTCGAGGAAAACATACAGCTTCTGGTTCATGTCATCCCAATCGTTGGCACGCAGTGCGTCAGGCGTTTGAACGAAGCGCCGGTCTGTGAGGGTGGCCAGTTCGGCTTCGGTTGCTGCAATCAGTAGTTCGACTACCTCCTTCGTAAACTCCATGTGGCACTGGAAGCCATAAACCAGCGGGGTGTACTCGACGATCTGGCGTGGGCAGCCTTCGCTCGTGGCGAGGACTTTGGCGTCGGCCGTCAGGCCCGGCATGTCGTTGTGCCAATGGCCAACTTGCAGCACCTCGCCAAAGTGGCTGACGTTCTCATTGGCTTTGCCTTCGGGCGTGAGGCTGATGGGGAATTTGCCAATCTCTTTTTCCGGGCTGTGGGCAAAACTGGCACCTAGCGCCTCGCCGATCAGCTGGGAGCCCAGGCACACCCCGACGACCGCTTTGCCAGCCGTGATGGCTTGCCGGATCAGCCGGCATTCGCTGGCCGCGTCAAAGTGTGGGCATTGCGCGACGGTGGTGGCGGGGTCTTGCGGCCCGCCTAGCACGACCAACAAGTCGAAATGGCTGGCATCAGCAGGCAGGGGCTGATCGGCATAGACACGAGAAAAACCGGCCTCGTGGCCTCGCGTCTTGACCCAGGTTTCGTACGCACCAGGCGCTTCGAATGATTCGTGGACGATGAAGTGGACTTTCATTCTGGTTCTCTATGCAGAGGGTGCAGCAGGCACAACCCGGCAGCGAGGTGCTACCGGGCAAGTGTCGACGTTGTCAGTTGGTCGCGCCTAGTGCCTTCAGCAAGCCTTTAAGGTAGGCGCTGCCTTGCGCATCCAGCGCCTGCAACGGCAGGCGTGGCGCACCGACATCCTGGCCGAGCATTTTCAGGCCGGCCTTGATGGTGGTGGGAAGGCCGCGGCGGGTGATGTATTCCAGCAGTTCGTACTGGCGATAGAACAGCGCGCGGGCTTCGGCCAGGTCGCCCTGCTGCACGGCGTCCCACAACGCCAGGTTGAGTGCCGGGATCAGGTTGGGTGCGGCGGTGCACCAGCCCGTGGCGCCGGCTACCAGGGCTTCCAGGGTCAGCGGGTTGCAACCGTTGTAGAACGCAACCTGGCCATCGGTGGCCTTGAACAGGCGGTGCATGCGCTGAATGTCACCGGTGCTTTCCTTGACCATGGTCACATTGGGGACATCGCCGAGAATGCGCAGGATCAGTTCTACCGACAGGTCGGTGCCGCTGGTGCCCGGGTTGTTGTAGAGCATGATCGGGATATCGATGGCCGCGCCGACGGCTTTGTAGTGGGCGACCACTTCGGCTTCGGTGAGCTTCCAGTAGGACACTGGCAGCACCATCACCGCTGTGGCGCCGCAGGCCTGCGCCAGGCGGGCGCGCTGCACGGTACGCGCAGTGGTCAGGTCGGAAACGCTGACCACGCTTGGCACGCGGCCGGCAATGCGCGCCTGGCTGAAGTGCACGACGGCTTCCCATTCGCTGTCGGACAGGTAGGCCCCTTCGCCGGTGCTGCCCAGTGGCGCGATAGCGTGCACGCCGCTGTCGATCAGGCTGTCGATGGACGTGCCCAGGGCTTCCAGGTCAAGCGTGCCCTCAGCCGTGAAAGGAGTAATGGTGTAGCCGATAACGCCGCGAATTACAGGTGTAGACATGACCAGGCACCTCTGCCGTTATTGAGGAAAGAATACAGCGTCAATCAGCCCAGGCAGTCGCCATGGGCACGCAAGGCACGGCGTGCGTAGTAGCTGAACGCAGCGCCATGACGTTTGGGGGTGGAGATCCAGTCGTGGGCTTCTTTGCCCAGCACATCGGGGATGGGGCGGATGTCACCGGCGCCCATGGCCAGCAGTTGCATCTTGGCTGCGCGCTCAAATAACAGGGCCAGCACGCAGGCTTCTTCGATCGAGCCGCCGGCAATCAGCAGGCCGTGGTGGGAAAGCAGGATGGCGCGCTTGTCGCCGATCGCCTTCGCGATGATTTCGCCTTCTTCATTGCCTACCGGCACGCCTGGCCATTCCTTGAGGAACGCGCAGTCGTCGAACAACGGGCACAGGTCCATGTGCGAGATGGCCAGTGGCACTTCCAGCATCGACAGGGCGGCGCTGTGCAGCGGGTGGGTGTGAATGATGCAGTTGACGTCGGGGCGGGCGCGGTACAGCCAGCTGTGGAAACGGTTGGCCGGGTTGGCCATGCCGCGGCCTTGCAGCACGGTGAGGTCTTCGTCCACCACCAGCAGGTTGGAGGCGGCGATTTCGTCGAAGCCCAGGCCCAGTTGCTGGGTGTAGTAGGTGCCAGGCTCCTGCGCACGCGCGGTGATCTGCCCGGCCAGGCCAGAGTCGTGGCCGCCATCGAACAGGATGCGGCAGGTGAGGGCAAGTTTTTGCCGGGCGCTGTAAGTGTTGTCGGCCAACGCGGTCAGCATCTGCTGCTGGGCGAGTTTCACCAACTGGTCCTTGGGGGTGTGCATGGTGGTCGTCATGGGCGGTACCTGCGTGAGAAAGGGCGGGCACTGGCTGATCGTCGTAGGGGCGCTGCCAGGACACATGGCGATCTTAATGACACTTTGTGTCATGCGCAAGCATTGTGTCATCCACAAAAAAGGGCCGCTTTGCGCCCCATCGCCGGCAAGCCCACAGGCGTGCGCAAAACTTGAGATTGTCGCGTTACCTGTGGGAGCTGGCTTGCCGGCGATGGGGCGCAAAGCGGCCCCGGTGGTGTTGAAGACGGTATGAAGGGGTTAGAAGCTGCCGCGCAGGGTCAGCTGGAGCGGCCTTGTGTGGCCAAGGATGGGCAGAATCAGCAACGTGCTCGTTATGCTGATGATCTTGTAGCCGAAGGAGGGCGACAGGTTTCTAGCATCGACGACAGATCGATGCAAAGAGAGGAAGACCCGCGAGAGCGGGTCTGACCTGAAATGTTTCTATCTCCCTTTCGATAGTTCAAGAAGGGCATAGGCAACAATCATCCAGACACAACCCATTAATGTTAGCCAGGTCGCAAGCGCCAACTTGATTTTTAGCGCCGCAGGAAAGCGCTTCAATTCATCAGCATCTAACTTGCCTCTGCGCAATGCCAAGCCTGGAAATGTGATTAGCCCAGCGATCGTGCACATCAGCATCCATCGCCACTTGAACCTTCGCCCCGCCCACGCTTGCTTGATGGACTCAAGGTAAGGTTTACTCTTAATCGCGGAGCACGCGACATCGTAATCTTTCCTGAGTACGAGAAAGGCTAGAATCGCGGGGCCAGGGAGTCCAGTTACAAATGGCCCTGTTACCAATATTATCTTCGCCAAGACCGGCCAGTCGTTGATGTCAATCACTCGTAATCTCGTACAAAAAGTCACCGCACCGGTCATGGCCACCCATGGGCATCGGAAAATAAGAAGACTCGCAAGTGCGGGTCTAATCACTCACTAAATTAATGACTCACGATCACATAGGCGACCGCTAGCCACGCTGAGCCTATTAATATGAGCCAACTAGAAACAACCAATTTACGCCTCAGCCTTGAAGGAAAATCCTTTAATTCATCAGCATCGACAACGCCTATTCTTGAATGAAAATGAGGAAAGGTCAGTAGGCCGCAAACCGCACAGACCACCATCCACCGTGCACGGTAGCTAGTGGTCCCCCAAAAGCGCTTTGTCTGCTCTAGATAGGCATTGCTTCGTATAGCCCTATTGATAACCTCAAACTCGCTAGACCATGCAGCATAACCGGTAACTGCCAGGCCGATAGCATTCAAAGAAAATGGCGCAGCTAGAAACAATAGCTGGATTGTCAGTGGCCAGCTATTGATATCAATCAGCGATGGACTCATAGATCTTATCTCCCAGCATCTCCCCAGCCGCCGCGCCAGCCAAGCCGCCAGCGATGGAGCCTGCTCCGACAACAGCAATACTCCATATTTCAGTCGTAATGCCTGCGGCTTCAATAGAAGGCGGTAATAGAAAATGGCTAACCGCAAAAAAGTTTCAAGTGGAAAACGTATGGCTGAAAACCGAAAATCCGTACTTTCGGGTCTGCGCCATTCTCATTTTATAATAAAAAAGTAACCAATCAGGGTCCAAAGCAGCGCAATCGAAATCAGCCAGAGCGCAATGACCATTTTTCGCCTCAAGCATGATGGAAAACTTTTAATTTCTTTTTCATCAAGCCAGCCCATATGTAGATAAAATCGAGGAAACGTGACTACGGCGCTCACCGCGCTCATCAGCAGGCAGCGAGACCGCAGGCTCCCGCCTCCCCAGACGGACTTCATCTGCTCCAGATAGGGGTTGCTTGTGATGGCTGACAAGGCAACTTCAAAATCGCGGGACATTGCGATTTTAAAATTAATAGCCAGACCCGTGAAGCCAGTGACAAACGGGACAATCAGGAATGCTAGCTTAAGAAGAGGCGACCAACTCTCGAAGTCAATCATCTGTCACCTCATACAGCAACTCCCCAGCTTTCTCTCCGAAAGCGCCAACGCCAATAGAACCAGCCGCAGAGCCAGCGCCAACCATCACAATCCCACATGCCGGAAGACCAATCCCAGCCGTACCGAGCGAGAAAACACCGCACAGCGCGGTTGCACCAGCACCTCCTGCCCAGGCCCCAAGCATGCCTCCCCCCAGTCCACCTGCGAAGCTACCCGTTTCAGTGAAACGAACCTTCTTACAATCACCTGTTTCATCAGCCCGACAAACTTCCTGAACTTTTAGATATGAGGAGGTCCCACTCAATCCTATTGCAGCGTACCCTCCATACTCAAGGTACTTGCTGAGCCGCGCTACCTTATCCAGATGCGTCGCATACCCCGGAATCTGCCCCGGCCCGCCCGCTTTTGACCAATGATGCACCAGGCTTTTGGTCGAGATGTTCAAGCTCTTCCTCAAGCGCTCATAGTTTCCAAGGTTCAACTGTTTATTCAACAGTGCTGTTTTCAGCTGCCCATCCAGCTGCTGCAGAAGCCGCCGCCGTTCGGCAAAGAAGCCCGGGCTATTCAAGTGGCCATGACGCATGAACTCCCGCTGATGCAGTTGTTCGATACTGGTCAACGTATGACTGACCTGCTTCAGACCTTGATCCAGCATGTCCTTGCCCACACCCATGGAAAGGCTGGCGTCGCTGAGCAAGCCGGCGATTTCGGCCTGGTGCTCCATCATGAAATCCGCTTCGGCGAAATCGAGCGCTTCCAGCGCGCGGCGTGCTTGCTGCGCCGCGGCCATCAACTGGCCTTCCTCGCGGGTGCAGGCATCACCGTTGTCAGGGTCACCGATAACGAAGATTTCCCCTGCTTTGAAGCCCTGTTCAAACGTAGGGTTGAGCCGCTGCAAACGGGAGATTGGCAGCGTGGCGTCGTGCTCGGCCAGTTGCAGCAGCACCTGAGGGAACGACATGCGTCGAGGCACCACGTAAAAGCCGGGTTCCATTGTGCCGGGCAATCCGCCAATTACAGGCTGGGAGAAGCGTGCGGGGTTGACGGTGGTTGCCGGCTCGGCAAAGTGGGTATGGGCATGCCCTGCAACGGCATACAGGGGCGGCGGTGCTTGATACAACGGCGCGACCACCCGGTTGCTGCCCGGCGAACAGCCACAGATAACCAGCGCACCGTCCATGGCCACCCGCTGGCCATCGGAAATGAAGTGGTCTACGCCTTCGGCGACAGTGCCCACCTGCCCACAAAGGGGACATGCCGTGGTGTGGTCGCCTTCACGAAGCACCATTCGCCCTTCATCCAGATACCCGTGCCCCGTTGCAATACAGACAGCACCCGTCGTGGTGACATCGCCATCTACTGCCTGGCCTTTTCCCTCTAGGCTGACGCGCATATACAAATTCCCTGTGCATGGTTGAGGTTAAAAACCTAACATCTGCCAAGGGGCCTTAAATGCTGTCTGAAGAAATCCAGATGATTCCTACAAGTTGTTTGAACTTTACGTTGTGCCTGCGGTTGATCGCGACACGGGTGATAGGATGGTGCGCTGATTTATTGATACGGTGACGCAATGGCGCTTGGACCACACATGCGGCTCGCAAGGCAAGCCGACCTTGCTGCGCTCTTTGATCTTGATGCAATCACGCAGTGCCAAGACAGCCGACGGGAGTTCATTACCCGCGCGGTAGCTTGCGGCCAGTGCTGGGTGGCAACGGACGCTGAAAATGCTGCGTTGCTGCTGGGCTATGGCGTGTTGGATAACTCATTTTTCGGGCAGGATTTCATCCCGCTCGTGGTGGTGCGGGATTCGGCGCGTCGCCGCGGTGTGGGCGTAGCCATTCTTCGTGGATTTGAATCCCGGGCCCTGGGTGCCAAGCTGTTTACCTCGACCAACGCGTCGAACCTGCCGATGCAGGCGCTGCTTGAGAAGTGTGGTTTTATCGGCAGTGGTCAGGTTGAAAACCTGGATGAAGGCGACCCAGAGCTGGTTTTTGTGAAGATCAGAGCCTGATGCCTGCACCGGCAATGCCGGTGGCACATACCGTGATGGGTTCTTCGCGGGCACGCCCGCTCCCACAGGTACAGCGCAGGCTTCAGGCTATGCAGCACCTGTGGGAACAGCCGGGTTGCTCAAGAACTAAAAGCTGACGCGATCCCTGTGAGAGCGGGCTTGCCCGCGAACACCGGCAACGCCGGTGCCATTGCAAAGCTCGTCCAACCTGGCTGTCGCATGCCCTTGTGGATACTGCCGGAACGCTCGAGAAATGGTGCTGATCAGTTGTGCATCCCTGACCGGGTCCAACCCTGGAAAACGCTTGCCATCACGGTCAACGTCACAGGTCAGCACGGCCTCGACACTACCGTCGTTGTCTTGATACACCTGCCTGATCGCCCGGGCTTCCAGCGCCTTGTCGTCTTTGCAGCGCAGGGCATGGTGAATGGCCAGAGCCGCTCCAAATTCCAGCGTCGGGGTTTCGATACCATGCTTGCGTGCAAGGTCGATGCTGCTGAAGATGCGTTCTTTGCGCTGAAGCTTGCGCAACGGGTCGCGCCCCACTCGGGCACAAGGGTCTTTGAACGAGGTTTTGCAGCGTTCCAGGAAGGTCTCGGCAAAACGGCTAACCACCTCCGCCATCTGTGGGTACTCCGCCACCAGTGCGGGGCCGACTTCCTGGCGAATCAGGCGTTCGGCCAGTTCGCTCACACGTGCATCGCCCATCCCCTGGCCTACCGAGTCATGGCCCAGCAGGCTGGCGTACCAGGCAACGATGGCATGCGGGCCGTTCCACAGGCGGTTCTTGATCACCTGGATCTGGGTGATGTCAGGCACCGTCTTCACCTGGCGCAGGCGTTCGAGCAGCTCGCTGCCGTGCTCTACGTACAGCGGCATGTCGGGCTCGCTGTTGAACAGGATCAGGTGCAACTGGCTCATCGCGCTGCTGGGTTGGGCAAAGGGCCTGAAGCGCCCGATCAGTCGTTCGTATTCAGGCATTGGCGTCGATGCCGTTTTGGCGATTGCCGGCTCATCTTCCAGGCTGTTCTGGAACATCCGTGACTTGATGCGCAGTTGTCGCACCAGTGCGTCGTTGCCGAGCTTGGAGACAATGCGGCTGACCACGGTTTCGGCGAAGTGGGTCTTTTCCAGCACTTGCTGGCCGATGGCTGGCGAGCACAGCAATGCCAGCTCCGCCTGCACATGGCGGCGCACGAATGCGGCGCCGCCTACCTTGTTCAGCACGATCAGCAACGTGAGCTCGCGGCCACGTCGTTCGAAGCGTTGCAGTAGCCCCTTGGCAATCACCTTCGCCTGGTTGCGGATGGCCTGTTCCGGGAGGCTCAGGCCGATGATTTCGGCCGCGGTGTACATACCGATGACTGCGTCGTCATCGTCCAGGTCGATCATGCGCACGTTGTCGATGGTCTGGTCGAACGATGTAGCACCGTAGCGCACGCTGTAACGGCCGAAGGCATTGACGCTTTCGCGAAGCATGCGTGAGCGTGTGGCGGCGATGATTTCACATGGCCGCGTGTAGCCATCCCAGTGGGAAAAGACCTGCGTCAGGTAGCCACCCCCGATGGCGCCGAAACCATGAATGCCCACGCGGAACTGGTTCATGGAGGCCGGGAAGCTTTCGTTCAGTTCGGGCATGCCCAGGTCGGGCACGCACTCGCTCAAATCAGCCAGGAATTCGGTCATGCTGCGGTAGGCCTTGAGCGCGCCTGCCTTGATCTCGGCGGCAGGTGGCTTGATGTCTTCGATCAGGATCGCCTGGCCTTCGGCACGCATGGCCGACAGCATGCCGTTCTCCGAATCCTCGACCATGAAGCATTGGCCGGGCTCGCAATTGAGTGCGCGGGCGGCTTTCAGGAAAATCTCGGGGTGGGGTTTGCCCTGGCTGACTTCATCGCCGCAGACGGTGATGTCGAAGTACTTCAGCACGTTGGCGTTGATCAGGTATTCCTCGGCAATGGCACGGCGACTGGACGTGGCCACCGCCATGGTCAAGCCTGACTTGCGCAAGCGCTCCAGCACTTCCAGCAGGCCGGCCTTGATCGGTACGCCGTGATTGCGCACATACTCCAGCTCAAGTTCATCCGCACGTTTGCGGATCTCGGCGTATGGGAAGTCTTCACCGTTATGCGCCTTGGCCAAGGCTTCTGCCTTTGTCGCGCTCAGGCCCAGCGAGCCGATCAATGTGTGCTCGCTCAGCGCTTTGCCGAAGATTTCCAGCGAAGCTTGTTTCAGCGTCTTGAAGCGCAAGCGCTCGGTGTCGAAAAGGGTGCCATCCATATCGAAGATGGCGCTGAGAATCTGTTTACCTTGAAAGAAAAGCATTGCGTGTTGCCCTTGTGGGTGCGTCAGACATCTCGCCTGTAGCAAGCGAGCACGGCGTGTGAACTGCAGCGTCGGCAGTCAGGTCGGGGGCACGCGTTTGGCAGGTGCACGCTCAGGCGTGACACAGAGGTAGGGCGGGGCAGAGCGGGGGGTGCAGAGGAGGTTTGCAACCTTTGAGGCAAGGCGGGCGGCTCGTTTGGCCTTGAGGTCACGCCCACTGGCTGCAGTCGGTTTTGCAGGCAGTGGGCGCAAGTAGCGATGGATACGTGTGATTCCAAGCATAAGGTGCTTTGCTTCCTGTCTGGTTGTGTCGTTGATCCTTTTTCAGCCTTGCACGTATGCGCGCCGCCATGCAAGGCTTGGGCTTCCGTTACCAGGTGAACCGCAATGACCCAAGCTACCGATCAGGCCTTTTACGACCGCGCCGATGCGCACATCGACCTGGCCAACCAGCAGATCGAAAAATTCGAAGACCTGGGCAAGGTCAGTGCCTCGCTCACCTTCGGTGCCACACGCTTCAGCGCCTGGATGAGTGCCCGTAGCTTCAAGAGCGGCGCGGAGCTGGCGGCAGCCCGGGAGGAGATCCTGAAGTACTTCTGCGAGCAGTACCGGATGATGCTCGAAGACAACCTGGATGAGCACATCGAGCACTTTGACCGCTTTGTGCTGGGCAAAGCCGACTGAGCTTCGGCCCTCAACGGTTGGGCCACTGCTCCAGCAGAATTGACACGAACTTTTCCGCGGCGGGCGACAACGATGCCCCGCGGCGGTAGACCAACCCCAGTGTGCGCGTGACCTGCGGCTCGATCAGCGGCACGCTGACCAAGGTGGGGTGGTCGGCGCTGGGCATTGCCAGGCTGGGCATGGCAGACACGCCCAGGCCGGCCTCCACCATGCCCAGCGACGTGGACAGGTGCTGCACCTCGTAGAACCACTTGGGCCGCAGGTTGAGCCCTGACAGCGCGTGGTCCAGCAGCATGCGGTTGCCGCTCAGGCGACCCACGCCGATCAGGCGGTGCTCGGCGAGTTCGGTCCAGGTCACGGCCTTGCGGTTTGCCAGGGCATGGTCCCGTCGGCAGGCCAGTACGAAGTGCTCCTGCACCAATGAAACGAACTCGATGTCCGGGTGTTGGCCACTCATCATGTTGATGCCGAAGTCGGCTTCGCCACGCAGCACGGCTTCCAGCCCGTCGTTGGCGCTGAGGTCCAGCAAGCGGATGCGGATTTTCGGGTAGCGCTCGTTGTAGTCGCGGATCACCGACGGCAGGAAGTAGAAGGCGGCGGTGGGGATGCAGGCAAGGGTGACCTGGCCGGTCTGCCGCTCGGCCAGTTCGCGGATGCTGAGGATCGAGTCTTCAAAATCATCCAGAAGACGCCGGGCCTTGGGCAGGAAGTCGCGGCCCACGCTTGTCAGGCCGACCCGGCGTGTGGTGCGTTCGAGCAAGGAGGTGCCCAGCCCTTCCTCCAGCTTCTTGATCCGCCGACTCAGGGCCGGCTGAGACAGGTGAAGAGCTTCGGCGGCCTCGTGGAAGCTGCCAAGTTCGGCGATTTTCACGAAAGATCGGATGTCTTGCAGCTCATATTCCATAAGATAACCCGCCACTGTCGCCGTGCTTGATTGATGTCTGGATCGCAATAATGGCTACGATATTTGCATTGGATTGATTTATCCATCCCTGCCACTCTTTTGCTCACAGCATCAATGATGTCCATTGATCGACAAGAGTGCAAAATCATGCAGCGAATTCCTTGCGTACTCATGCGCGGTGGCACCTCGAAAGGGCCGTTCTTCCACGCCTGGGACCTGCCTGCCAATGTGGTCGAGCGCGACGAGCTGCTGATCAACCTGATGGGCTCCGGCCATGAGCTGGAAATCGACGGCATCGGTGGCGGCAGCCCGCAAACCAGCAAGGTGGCGATCGTCAGCCCGTCGCTGCATGCCGATGCCGATGTCGACTACCTGTTCGTGCAGGTGATGGTTGCCCAGCGCCGCGTCGACACCGCGCCCAATTGCGGCAACATGCTGTGCGCCGTCGGCCCGTTTGCCATCGAGCAGGGCCTGGTGAAAGGCCAGGATGGCAAGACCTTGGTCCGCATCCGCAACCTGAACACCGGTACCTTGGTGAATTCGTTGGTGGAAACCCCCGGCGGCATCGTGCGCTACGAAGGCCGCACGGCAATCGACGGCGTACCGGGTACTGCCGCCCCGGTGCAGCTGACTTTCCTCGATGCTGTTGGTAGCAAGACCGGCAAGCTGTTCCCCACCGGCGCGGCCACGGATGTGATCGATGGCGTACCGGTAACCTGCATCGACATGGCCATGCCCATGATGGTCGTGCAGGCCAGTCAACTGGGGGTGAGCGGATCGGAAACCCCTGCAGAACTCGATGGCAACGCCAAACTGCTCAAGCGCCTGGAAGCGTTGCGCCTGAAAGCCGGCAAGGCCATGGGCCTTGGCGACGTCAGTGGCATGGTCATCCCCAAGCCGGTGCTGGTGTCGGCGCCACGGTACGATGGCACGTTGCAGGTGCGTTACTTCATGCCGCATAACTGCCACCGTGCCTTGGCCATCACGGGCGCAGTCGGGCTGGCAACGGCCTGTATCAGCCCTGGTACGGTCATCGGCGATCTGCTGGGCGAGAGTGCCGAACCCTTGACCGAGGTGCGCCTGGAGCATCCGAGCGGTGGCATCGATGTGGCGCTGTCGCGCAGTGGTGCCGACGGCAAGACCACCCAGGTTTCGGTGGTACGCACCGCCCGGCGGCTGTTCTCAGGCTTTGTCTATGCCCCTACCTTGCGCAGGCTGGCAGGGTAGCCACACGCTCGTACATTCACCCAAGCGCATCCGCACAATTTCAACAACGGTGATGCCTCATGAAACTCGCCAAATCGCTGTACTTCCAGATCCTTTGCGCCGTGCTGCTGGGTGTATTGGTCGGCCACTTCTGGGCGCAACAGGCCGTTGCACTCAAGCCGATGGGCGATGCCTTCATCAAGCTGATCAAGATGATGATCGCCCCGGTGGTGTTCTGCACGATCGTCACCGGCATCGCCGGGATGACCGACAAGCGCTCGCTGGGGCGCCTGATGAGCAAGACGCTGCTGCTGTTCCTGGGCCTGACGGTGGTCAGCCTGGTGATAGGGCTGGCGGCGGTGTACCTGTTCAAGCCAGGTGCAGGCATGAATATCGACCCTGCCACCCTCAGTACCGAAGGCCTCAGCCAGTACACGGCCTCGGCTGCCAAGCTGGGCGTGGTGGACTTCTTCATGCACATCATTCCCGACACCTTCATCGGCGCCTTCAACAAAGGTGAAGTGCTGCCGGTGCTGTTCATTGCCGTGCTCAGCGGTTTTGCCCTGTCGTCCATGGGTGACAAGGGCAAGCCCGTGCTGGAGGTGCTGGAGTCGGCCTCGACCATGGTATTCCGCATTTTCGGCTACCTGATGCGCTTTGCACCGGTGGGCGCCTTCGGTGCGCTGGCCTTTACCGTGGGGCAATACGGCATCACCTCGCTGGGAGCCCTGGCCAAGCTGGTAGGTACGCTGTACATCGCCTGCGCATTCTTCGTACTGGTCGTACTGGGGGGCATCTGCCGTGCCCACGGCTTCAGCCTGTGGAAACTGCTGCGCTATTTCCGCGAAGAATTCCTGGTGGTGCTGGGTACTTCGTCCACCGAGCCAGTGCTGCCACGCATGCTGGAAAAGCTCGAAAAGCTGGGCTGCAAGAAGGGTGTGGTCGGCCTGGTGTTGCCAACCGGTTACTCGTTCAACCTCGACGGCACGGCCATCTACCTGTCGCTGGCTGCCATCTTCATTGCCCAGGCTTGCAATATCGATATCACCCTTGGGCAGACACTGACCATGCTGGCGATCATGTTGCTGTCGTCCAAAGGCGCCGCCGGGGTGACAGGCAGCGGGTTTGTCGCCCTGGCCTCGACCCTGACCGTGATCCACGATATTCCGCTGGCTGGCCTGGCCCTGTTGATTGGCATCGATCGCTTCATGTCCGAGGCCCGGGCCCTTACCAGCCTTGCCAGCAATGCGGTGGCCACCGTGGTGATCTCGCTTTCCGAGAATGCCTGTGATCGGGCTACCCTGCTGCACACCCTCGATGGCGGGCAACCAGCGCAGCCGGCTTCACCCGCACCTGCTCAGGTCGACTGGCCCGCAGAGCCACACCGCCACGTCTGATTGGCCGCCGCTACACCCACGCCTGACTTAAAATTCCACTCGACATCACCGCGATGCCGAGTGGGGTAGGGGGCTGCCTGCCCGCGGGCGGCCACGCACAATAAAAACAAGAGAGAAAGACCATGCTCGCACTCCTGGGCCTGATCATGGTGGTGACGTTCACCTACCTGATCATGAGCAAGCGCCTGTCGCCTATCGTTGCGCTGACCGTTGTCCCGATTGTTTTTGCCGTCATCGGCGGGTTTGCCCCCGAGCTGGGCAAGATGATGCTCGACGGCCTGAAAATGGTCGCGCCATCGGCCGCTTTGCTGCTGTTTGCCATCCTGTTCTTCGGCCTGATGATCGATGCCGGGCTGTTCGATCCGCTGATCCGCAAGATCCTCAAACGGGTGAATGGCGACCCGGTCAAGATCGCCATCGGTACGGCGCTGCTGTCACTGCTGGTGGCGCTGGACGGTGACGGCACCACCACCTACATGATCACCTGTGCGGCCATGCTGCCGCTGTACAAGCGCATCGGCATGAACCCGATGATCCTGGCCACCGTGGCCATGCTGTCGCTGAGCATCATGAGCGGCTTGAGCCCCTGGGGCGGGCCGGCCACGCGGGCCATCGCCGCGCTCGGGCTGGACGCCAGCGAATACTTCATCCCGATGTTGCCGACCATGATCGGCGGTGCAGCCTGGGTGGTGTTCACTGCTTTTCTGCTGGGGCGCACCGAACGCCGTCGTATCGGCAACATCGCGCTGGAGTCTGGCGGTGGCAACTGCTACATCAAGGAAATCCTCGGCGACAACCCGTGCAAGCGCCCGCGGCTGGCCTATGTCAACCTGCTGCTGGTGATTGCCGTGATGACGGCGCTGGTGATGGGGCTGATGCATGCCGCCATTCTGTTCATGATCGGCTTTGTTACCGCGTTGATGGTCAACTACCCGCAGCTGGAGTTGCAGAAAGAACGCATCCTGGCGCACTCGGGTAACGCCATGACCGTGGTGCTGCTGGTGTTTGCTGCGGGTATCTTTGCCGGGATCTTCTCGGGCACCAAGATGGTCGACGCCCTGGCGCAAACCCTGGTGGACTGGATTCCCGAAGAATGGGGCCACTGGTTCCCGTTGGTGGTGGCGCTGACCAGCATGCCACTGACCTTCGTGCTGTCCAACGACGCTTACTACTTTGGCGTGGTGCCGATCCTGGCCAACGCCGCAGCGGCCTATGGCATCGACCCGCTGGAAATTGCCCGCGCTTCGGTCCTTGGCCAGCCGGTGCACCTGATGAGCCCGTTGGTGGCTTCGACGTTGCTGCTGGTGGGCATGGTCGACCGTGACATCGGTGACTTCCAGAAGGCCACCTTCAAATGGGCCGTGCTCACCTCGCTGGTGATCACCGCGCTGGCCCTGCTTACAGGTGCTCTGTCGTTCTTCGTCTGAGCCCTGTCTGCACACTTTCAAATAACAACAATAGAGTACCGATCATGTCCCGAGTTGTATTCCGTGGGGCCACCTGTGGCCTGCTCTGCGGCTGGCTGCCTGTTGCCGGCGCGGCTGGTTTTATCGAAGACAGCACGCTCAAGTTGCAGTTGCGCAATGTCTACTTCAATGAAAACTTCCGTGATGAGCAGGGCATGAGTGCACGCGCCGCCGCGACTGCCAAAAGTGAGCGGGTCGAGTGGGCACAGGGCTTTCTGCTCGACTACCAGTCAGGGTATACGCCAGGTGTGCTGGGCGTGGGCATCGATGCCCTCGGCCTGCTGGGTACCCGGCTCGACTCCGGTCGCGGGCGCAGTGGCACGGGGCTTTTGCCGGTGCATGACGATGGCCGTGCGGCGCAAGAGTTTGCCAGCGCCGGGGTAACGGCCAAGGCTCGCCTGGGCAAGTCTGTGCTCAAGCACGGCACGTTGCTGCCCAAGACGCCGGTGCTGGTCTACAACGATGCGCGGCTGCTGCCGCAGACGTATCAGGGCACGCAGCTGACCAGTACGGACATTGACGGGCTGACATTGAGCGCCGGTCACCTGGACCGCTTCAAGCAGCGGGACTCAGCCGACAGCACAGGCCTGTATCTGGACGGCTACGGCGGTACCAGGTCGGGGGATTTCACGTTTGCAGGTGCTGAGTACAGCGTCAGCAAGCCGCTGCGCCTGAGCTACTTCCATGGCCAGCTTGAGCACTTCTACCGCCAGGACTTCGTCGGCCTGGTGCATGACCTGCCGCTGGCCGGTGGGGTGCTGACCACTGACCTGCGCTACTTCAAAAGCCGTGACAGCGGTACGGCCTACGGCGGTGCCATCGACAACGACATGCTCAGCGGCCAGCTGGCGTATGCGCACTCCGGCCATACCGTCGGCGCGGGCTACCAGGTGCTCAATGGCGAGGCTGGGCTGCCATACATCAGCGGTGCGACGGTGTATTCGTTCAGCAACGTGGGTATCGGCAAGTTCATCGAGGAAGAGGAAAAGACCTGGATGGCCAGCTACGCCTACAACTTTGCGGCAGCAGGTGTGCCGGGCCTGACTTTCATGGCGCGATACCTGAGTGGCGATAATGGCCGCTCGGGTGCCGAGGGCATCAAGGAGTGGGAGCGTGACGCCGAGATTGCCTACGTGGTGCAGGCCGGGCCGCTGAAAGGGCTGGGCGTGAAGTTGCGTAACTATGTGTACCGTTCGGATTTCGCCCGTGGGCGCGACAGCAACCGCTTGTACCTTACCTACGATATCGCCCTCTGGTGATGCCGCGGGCCGGATGGTATACCCGGCCCTGGCCCTGCTTGCGGTGCCCTGTTCAGCGGCGCAGCAGGCGAGACACCAGCAGCGTGGCGGCAGCCGTGATGGCCAGTGCGGCGAACGGTTTTTCCTTTACGAACGAAGACACGCTGTCCAGGGCATCACCATAGCTTTTGGTCAGCTGGCCTGCGGCCTGACGCCCATCGCCTTCGGCTTCCAGTGCCGGGTCTTCGATCAGTCTGCCAACAGCGCTTTGCGCCTTGCCTGCGAGGTTCTCTGCAACGCCTTCGATCTGTTCGCGTTTCATGATGGCTTAGTTCCTTCCTGTGAGCGGCTTGGGTTAACGGCACAGGGTTAGGGCGTTGGCAGGTCGCAATGGTTCCAAAAAGCTGGCCCGCCCCTGTGGGAGCGGCCTTGTGTCGCGAAAGGGCCGCACAGCGGCCCCCTGATTTCAGCAAGATGCAGAAATTGCTGGGGCTGCTTTGCAGCCCTTTCGCGACACAAGGCCGCTCCCACAATGTTTGCGCAAGTCTGCAGGCTAGCGGGCTTTCTTCTCAAGGATCCGCGCCCCGGTGCCTTCTTTGGCCAGTACATCCTCTGGGTTGCGCAGCGGGCAATCTTCCAGCGACAGGCAGCCGCACCCAATGCAGTTGTCCAGGCTGTCGCGCAGCGCCTCCAGCGTGCGGATGCGGGCGTTCAGGTCTTCGCGCCAGGCCGTGGACATCTCGCCCCATTGCGCCGCCGTGAGCTTGCTGTTGGGCGCATAACGGCTGAACGCCTGCTTGATTTCCTCCAGCGGAATACCGGTGCGTTGCGCCACCTTGATGATCGCCAGCGTACGCAGCACCAGCGAGGGAAAGCGGCGCTGGTTGCCGGCTGTGCGGACACTGGCGATCAGCCCCTTGGACTCGTAGAAGTGCAGCGCAGACACCGCCACGCCGCTGCGTTTGGCCACTTCGCCTACCGTGAGCATCCGCGTGTTGTCCGCTGCCATGCCTGTTGACCTCAAGTTAAGTTGAGCTCTTATAGTCCTGCCCGACCTTCCCCGCAACCGCTTTCCTGATGATCGGAGCACTGCATGAACAAAAGGACGTTACTGGCCTGCGCCGGCGCCGTGGCAGGTGTGCTGGCCGCTGCCTATGCGCTGGTAGGTAGTGGTTCGGCACCACCCGCTACGGCGGCGTGGCCTGCAACCAAGGTGGCGCTGGCCACCGCCGAACAGGTGCAGGTGGCGCGGCAGAACTTTGCCTCGGGGGAGCTTGAGGCGGTCAACCAGGTGCAGGTGGCGGCGGAGGTGGCAGGGCGCATTACCGCCATCGCGTTCGAGTCGGGGCAGGCGGTAATGGTCGGGCAGGTGCTGGTGCAACTCAATGACGCGCCGGAGCAGGCCCAGCGTGTGCAATTGCGGGCCAAGCTGCGTAACGCCGAGGTGGTGTTGCAGCGCAGCCGCAAACTGCTGGCAATGCATGCCGTTTCGCAGGAACTGTTCGACAACGCGGCCACGTCCGTGGATGTGGCCCGTGGCGAGTTGCAGCACGTCGAGGCGCTGATTGCGCAGAAGGCCATCCGTGCGCCGTTTGCCGGCAAGCTCGGCATCCGTCGGGTACATCAGGGCCAATACCTGGGCGCTGGCGAGACCATCGTCAGCCTGGCAGACACCCGCCAATTGCATGTCAACTTTTCCTTGGGCGAGCAGGCTGCCCCCGGCGTACACGTCGGGCAGGTGCTGACACTGGGTGTGGATGCCGTGCGCAGCCAAGGTTTCCAGGCCCAGGTAGTGGCGGTCGACCCGGTTATCAGCAAGGCGCGCCTGGTGCAGGTGCAGGCAGCCCTGCCGAACCCGGACGGGCTGTTGCAGCCGGGCATGTACGCCAGCGTGCGCCTGGATGCTGCGCAGCCGTCGACCGTGCTGGCCGTGCCGGAAACCGCAATCACCTACACCGCCTATGGGCAGACAGTGTTCGTTGCGACCCAGGATGTGCAACAGGGCACCCGGGTCGGCCGAGTACGGGTTACCACCGGTGAGCGCTGGCAGGGGCGGGTGGAGGTGACCTCCGGGCTGGCGCCAGGTGACCGGGTGGTGGTATCCGGCCAGCTCAAGCTGAGCGATGGCATGCCGGTCGAGCCGGTGGCGCAGGATAGCTTGCAGGCCAACCTGGGAGGGCGGTAGCCATGAAATTTACCGATCTGTTTGTGCGCCGCCCGGTGCTGGCGCTGGTGGTCAGCAGCCTGATCATCCTGTTGGGGCTGTTTGCCATGGGCAAGCTGCCGATCCGCCAGTACCCGTTGCTGGAAAGCTCGACCATCACCATCAGCACCGAGTACCCCGGCGCCTCCGCCGAGCTGATGCAAGGCTTCGTGACCCAGCCGATTACCCAGGCGGTGTCATCGGTGGAGGGCATCGACTACCTGTCCTCGTCGTCGCAGCAGGGGCGCAGCCTGATCACCCTGCGCATGGTGCTGAACCGCGATTCGACCCAGGCGTTGGCCGAGACCATGGCCAAGGTCAACCAGGTGCGCTATCGCCTGCCGGAAAAGGCCTACGACCCGGTGGTGGAACTGTCGGCAGGTGACTCCACGGCTGTGGCCTACGTGGGTTTTGCCAGCGATACCCTGTCGATACCCGAGCTGAGCGATTACCTGTCGCGGGTAGTGGAACCGCAGTTCTCCGGCATCGATGGCGTAGCCAAGGTGCAGTCGTTTGGCGGGCAGCGCCTGGCGATGCGCCTGTGGCTGGACAGCGAGCGCATGGCCGGGCGCGGAGTGACGGCAGCCGATGTGGCGCAGGCGGTGCGTGCCAACAACTACCAGGCAACACCGGGCCAGGTGCGCGGGCAGTATGTGCTGGCCGATATCCAGGTGGACACCGACCTCACCCGGGTCGAGGACTTTCGCGAGCTGATCATCCGTAGCGCGGGCACCGACCTGGTGCGCCTGCGCGATGTCGGCACTGTCGAGCTGAGTGCGGCGGCCACCCAGACCAGTGCCACCATGGACGGCAAGCCGGCCGTGCACCTTGGCCTGTTCCCCACGCCGGCCGGCAACCCGCTGGTGATTGTCGAGGGCATTCGCCAACTGCTGCCGCAGATTCAGCAGACCCTGCCACCGGGTGTGCATGTGGCGTTGGCGTACGAGACCGCACGGTTCATCGACGCCTCCATCCACGAGGTGCTGCGCACGCTGGTAGAAGCGATGCTGATCGTGGTGCTGGTGATCTGGCTGTGCCTGGGCTCGCTGCGCAGTGTGATGATTGCAGTGGTGGCCATCCCGTTGTCGATGCTCGGCGCCGCAGGCTTGATGCTGCTGTTCGGCTTCAGCCTCAACCTGCTGACCTTGCTGGCGATGGTGTTGGCCATCGGCCTGGTGGTAGACGATGCCATCGTGGTGGTGGAGAACGTGCACCGCCATATCGAAGAGGGCAAGTCGCCGGTTGCTGCGGCACTGGCGGGTGCGAGGGAAATTGCCGGGCCGGTGATTGCCATGACCCTCACGCTGGCGGCGGTGTATGCGCCGATCGGGCTGATGGGCGGGCTGACCGGTACGCTGTTCCGCGAATTCGCCCTGACGCTGGCAGGGGCGGTGATCGTGTCTGGCGTGGTGGCGCTTACCTTGTCGCCGGTGATGTGCTCGCTGCTGCTGCAACCCGGTCAGCAGCACGGCGCAATGGCCAACCTGGCGGACCGTGTGTTCGGGGCGCTGACCGGGGCATACGGGCGCGTGTTGGCCTACATTCTGTCTCATCGCTGGATCAGTGGCGGCGTGGTACTGCTGGTGTGCCTTAGCCTGCCCTGGCTGTACCTGCTGCCACAGCGCGAACTGGCACCCCCCGAGGACCAGGCGGCGGTGCTCACGGCCATCAAGTCGCCGCAGCATGCCAGCCTGGAATATGCGGAACGCTTTGCGCTGAAGCTCGACCAGGTGATGAAGTCCATTGCCGAAACCACCGACACCTGGATCATCAACGGCACCGACGGCCCGGCCGCCAGCTTTGGCGGCATCAACCTCAGTGCCTGGCAGGCCCGCGAGCGCTCGGCTGCGCAGGTGCAGGCGCACCTTCAGCAGGCGGTAGCGGACATCGAAGGCAGCAGCATTTTTGCCTTCCAGGTGGCCTCGCTGCCGGGCTCCAGCGGTGGGTTGCCGGTGCAGATGGTGCTGCGCAGTGCCGGGGATTACCCTGAGCTCTACCAGACCATGGAAGCCCTCAAGCAGCGTGCACGCGACAGTGGCCTGTTCGCCGTGGTGGACAGTGACCTGGACTACAACAACCCGGTGGTGAAGGTGCGCATCGACCGGGCCAAGGCAGCCAGCCTGGGCATCAGCATGCAGGCCATCGGCGAGTCGCTGGGCGTGCTGGTGGGCGAGCAGTACGTTAATCGCTTCGCCCTGTTCGGGCGTTCCTACGACGTTATCCCGCAGAGCATTCAGGACCAACGCCTGACGCCGGCAGCGCTGAACCGCCAGTATGTGCGCGCCGAGGACGACAGCCTGGTGCCGCTGGCCACGGTGGTGCACCTGGATATCGAGGTTGCGCCCAATCGCCTGCTGCAATTTGACCAGCAGAATGCCAGTACCTTGCAGGCGATCCCGGCGCCGGGTGTGTCGATGGGCAACGCCGTGGCATTTCTCGAGCAACTGGCCAGTGAGTTGCCACCTGGCTTCAGCCACGACTGGCAATCGGAATCACGCCAGTACGTGCAGGAAGGTTTTGCCCTGATGTGGGCGTTTCTTGCCGCACTGGTGGTGATTTACCTGGTGCTGGCGGCGCAGTACGAAAGCCTGGTGGACCCGCTGATCATCCTGGTGACCGTGCCGCTGTCGATCTGTGGTGCACTACTGCCGCTGGCACTGGGGTGGGCCACGCTGAACATCTACACGCAGATCGGCCTGGTGACACTGATCGGGCTGATCAGCAAGCACGGCATCCTGATGGTGGAGTTCGCCAACGAGATTCAGGTGCGTGACAACCTGGCCCGCGCCGAGGCTATCGTGCGCGCTGCGCAGATACGTTTGCGGCCGGTGCTGATGACCACGGCGGCGATGACCTTCGGCGTGCTGCCGCTGCTGTTCGCCAGCGGTGCCGGGGCCAACAGCCGTTTCGGGCTGGGGGTGGTGATTGTGTGCGGGATGCTGGTGGGGACGTTGTTCACCCTGTTTGTGCTACCGACGGTGTATGGGTGGCTGGCGCGGGATCACAGGGTGGTGACGGTGCGCAGCAAGCAATTGATCGAGGCCGAACAGCAATTGCGGTTGCAGTAGGCGCAGCAGGTTGGCGCAAGACCTGAATGCAAGTACAAGTCCCTGTGGGAGCGGGCTTGCCCGCGAACACCGGCGAAGCCGGTGCCATACACCGCGTTGCATTTTTCGCGGGCGAGCGCGCTCCCACAGGGGGCGTGGATCAGCTGGGTGAGCGATCCCGGCGCATCTGGGTTACCAGGGTAAAGCGGTCATCCGGGTGTACCGTCTCGGACACGGCCATCAAATCACCATTCTCCTCGCGGTAATGGCGGATGATCTTCAACCCCGGTGAGCCCGCTTCGGCCTTCAGCGCGCGGGCCATTTCCGCGGTCAGCAGCACTGCACGCACCTGCTGATCGACCACCGCGATCGCCCGGCCATAGTGCTGCTCGATCAAGCCTGCGATCAGTTGGTCGGGGTGCTCGCGGGCCCGTTCGATCACCTCGGCATAGTCGCGCTGCGCGTACACATCGGTCCAGCACAGCGGCGCCGCATTGTGCGCGCGATCAACGCGAATGCTCGACACGCAGAAGTAATGCTCACCCGGCACCAGCCCAAGCCGCGCCGCTTCGCTCAAATCGGCCACGAAGTGGCGCACGTCCTGGATTTCCCGCTGCTGGGTTTCGGCCAGGTGGGCAAGGTCGGCCACGCTGGCCAGCGATTGCGAATAACCGCCGCGTGGGCTGCTGGCCTCGACCCGGGTGCCCACACGCTTGCGCCGCGACACCAGCCCCTGATTGAGCAACTGGTCGATCGCCGCGCGCACCGTGTGCCGGCTGACACTGTACAGGTCGCACAGCTCGAACTCGGTCGGCAGCAGGCTGCCAACCGGGTAACGGCCGCTGGCGATGCCTTCCATCAAGTCCTTTGCCACGGTGGTGTAGCGGGTCGGGTTCATACCTTTGGTCTGTCTCGCAAATTTCATCGGTTGACAGTGTAACAGCGACAGGGCAAGAATTATGTACGGACATAAACAATATGTCCGGTCAAAAAATAACATTTCAGGATCCCTGCCCATGTCCACCACCGTTTTCGATTCCACCCTGTTCCGCGACATGTTCGGCACCGCCGAAATGCGTGCGGTGTTCTCCGACAAATCGCTGATCGAGCGTTACATCGAAGTGGAAGTGGCCTTGGCCAAGGCCGAAGCCCGCTGCGGCGTGATCCCTGCCGAAGCCGCCGTGCAGATTGCCGAGCTGTCGCGTTACGAGGCGCTGGACCTGGCGCTGATGCAGCACGAGACTGAAATCGTCGGTTACCCGATCCTGCCGCTGGTCGAGCAGCTGTCGAAGCTGTGTGGCGAGGCTGGCCGCTATGTGCACTGGGGGGCGACTACCCAGGACATCATGGACACCGCCGTGGTATTGCAGGTGCGCGCCGCATTGGCCATCGTCGAACGTGACATCCAGGCCGTGCGTGGCCTGCTGGCCGAACTGGCGCTGCGCTACCGCGATACGCCGATGGCTGGCCGCACCCACCTGCAACACGCGCTGCCGATCACCTTCGGCTACAAATGCGCGGTGTGGCTGAGCATGTTCGACCGCCATGCCGAGCGCCTGGTCGAACTGCGCCCGCGAGTGGAAGTGGGGCAGTTCGCCGGTGCTGCCGGTACCCTGGCCTCGCTGGGCGACAAAGGCCTGGAAGTGCAAGCCGCGCTGATGGCCGAACTGGGCCTGGGCGTGCCGCAAGCCACCTGGCACGTTGCCCGTGACGGCCTGGCCGAAACCCTGAACTTCCTGGGCCTGGTCAGCGCCTCGTTGGGCAAGGTGGCGCTGGATATCATGATGATGATGACCAGCGAACTGGGCGAAGCCTACGAGCCGTTCGTCAAGGGCCGTGGCGCCAGCAGCACCATGCCGCAAAAGCGCAACCCGATCTCCTGCGAGCTGATGTACGCCGCCGCCAAGGGCGTGCGCCAGCAGGCCGGGCTGATGCTCGACGCCATGATCCAGGACTTCGAGCGCTCCACCGGCCCGTGGCAGGCCGAATGGATCGCCGTCCCTGAAGCCTTCGCCTTGACCGGTGCCTCGCTGGCGCAAGCACGCTTCATGCTGGCCGGCCTGGACGTACGCACCGAGCGCATGCGCAAGAACCTGGACATGACCCAGGGCCTGATCGTTGCCGAGGCGGTGATGATGGGCCTGGCCCCGGCGCTGGGCCGCCAGGTGGCGCACGATGTGGTCTATGCCGCCTGCCGTATGGCCAACGACCAGGGCATCAGCCTGCTGGAAGCCTTGAAGGCCCAGGGTGAAGCCACCGCGCGCCTGGACCTGGCGACGCTCGAGCAGCTGTGCGACCCGACCAACTACCTGGGCCTGGCGCCGCAGATGGTTGACCAGGCCCTGGCCCGCCCAGGTGCCGTTGCCCGCTGATACGCCCGTGGCCCGGCACCCCCGGGCCACGACCTGTGTTTACGTACAATAACAATGAGAACGCTACCATGGCTTCCACTTCGAAAAAGCCGCTGTACAAGGACCTGACTTTCCAGGTGCTTGCCGCGATGCTGCTGGGCATCGCTTTCGGTTTCCTCGCCCCCGAGCTTGCTGCCAAGTTCAAGATCCTGGGGGACATCTTTCTCAAACTGATCAAGACCGCTGTTGCACCGCTGGTGTTCTTCACCGTGGTCCATGGCATTGCTTCGGCCGGTGATATCAAGCGGGTCGGGAAAGTGGGCTGGCGTGCGCTGGTGTACTTCGAACTGCTGTCCACCCTGGCGCTGGCGCTGGGCTTGCTGTGGGGCAACCTGATCAGCATCGGCTCGGGCATGCACGGCGCACACGCCAGCAGCGCCGCATCGGCAGCGGCCAGCGCCGCCGTCGCCAAGGGCCATGCGCCGGCCTCGACCATGGACTTCATCTACAACATTTTCCCCGACAACTTCGTGGGGGCCTTTGCCGGTGGCCAGTTGTTGCAGGTGCTGGTGATCGCCGTGCTGTTCGGTTTTGCCTTGCTGGCCTTGAAACATGAGCGCCGGGCGGTGATCGAGGACGGCCTGAACCGGGTGTCGGAGTGCTTCTTCGAGTTCATCAACCTGATCATGAAGTTCGCCCCGCTGGGTGCGTTCGGCTCGGTGGCCTATGCGGTGGGCAGCAACGGCTCGGCGGTGCTGATGTCGCTGGCCAACCTGGTGCTCATGTTCTACGTGGCGGTCGCGTTCTTCCTGTTCGTGGTGCTGGGGGCTGTGTGCCGGTTGTCGGGGTTCAGCCTGTGGCGCTTCCTGAAGTACATCAAGGACGAGATTTTCATCGTGCTGGGCACCGCTTCGTCCGAGAGCGCACTGCCGCGTTTGCTGCAAAAGCTCGAACGCTTCGGCTGCTCGAAGCAGAGCGTGGGCCTGGTGCTGCCGACAGGTTATGCCTTCAACCTGGATGGCACCTCGATCTACATGTCGATGTGCGTACTCTTCATTGCCAACGCCTACGGTGTGCCGCTGGGTTGGGAGCAGCAATTGGGCATCCTGGCGATCATGCTGGTGACCTCCAAGGGCGCGGCGGCCGTGTCGGGCGGCAGCTTCGTGGTGTTCGCCGCCACGGTGACCGCCATTGGCGTGTTGCCGGTGGAAGGGCTGGCGCTGCTGTTTGGGGTGTACCGCTTCATGTCCATGGCCATGGCTACCTGCAACACCATCGGTAATAGCGTGGCGACGGTGGTGGTTGCCAAATGGGCGGGGGAGTTTACCGAGCAGAGCGCGCGTGAAGAGTATTCGCGGGTGTTGGGGCGGGCGCCCGGGGCAGCGCTCTGATGTACTCGGTTGCTTGACAGATTTTGGGGCTGCTTTGCAGCCCTTTCGCGACACAAGGCCGCTCCCACAGGAGATGTGTAACCCTCCTGCGGTGGGGTCTCCTGTGGGAGCGGCCTTGCGTCGCGAAAGGGGCGCAAAGCGCCCCCAAAATTTAACTGTTTTGCCTGGTCCGTAGCAGCAACGCCGCCAATGCACAGCCCACCAACGCCAGGCACGCCAGGTAAAACGCATCACTGTAAGCCATCAGGTATGCCTCTCGCCGAATCGTCCCCGCCAACCCCTCCAGCATCTGCTGTTGGTGCGGCAACCAGCTTTGCACTGTCTGATTGAGCCGTTCCTGCACACCAGGCTCGAATACCGTCACCTGCTCGTGAATGCGTTCACTGTGAAAGCGCTCACGGCTCGCCACCAGTTGCGTCAACCCGGCCGTGCCAATGGCACCGCCCAGGTTGCGCAGCATGGAGAACACTGCCGAAGCCGAGCCAGCTTCGCGCTTGTCCAGCCCGGCCACTGCCAGCACCGACAGCGCCACCATGATGAACGGCTGGCCAATGCCACGCACCACCGTGGACGGGATGATCACGTTGTCGGCACTGTCAGCGTTCAGGCTCGCACCCAGCCAGCAACCCAGCGCCATGATCAGGAAGCCGCTGGCAACCATGAACTTGGCACTGGTGCAGCCCATCAGGCGTGGCATCAGTGGCGCCAGCAGCAACTGCACCACGCCATAGGCAATCAGCGACACCCCCACGTCGTGCGCGCTGAAACCCTGCAGTTGCGACAGGTAGTTGGGCACCAGGAACACCAGGCCGAACGTGGCCGCGCCGAAGACGAACATCGCCACGCTGGCGACGCCGAAGTTGTAGCGGCCCAGCAAACGCAGGTTGATGAACGCGCGCTGGCCAAACAGCTGGGTTACCACGAACACCACCAGGGCCATGGCAGCGACCACACTCATGCCGACGATGAACGGCGAGCCGAACCAGTCCAGCCGGCCACCTTCCTCCAGCACGATCTGCAGGCCACCCAGGCCCACCACCATGGCCCCGATGCCCAGCCAGTCACCCTTGCGCAACAGTTCAAGCTTCATCGGCCTGGCCTCGATCGACCAGGCGATGGCGACCAGCAGTGCAATGCCGGGGAACAGTTGCAGGTAGAAGATCCAGCGCCATGAACAAGCATCGGTCAGCCAGCCGCCAATCGAGGGCCCGGCCGCCTGCGCCACGCTGTTGGCCAGGCTGAACAGCGTCATGCCCATGGCCATCTTGCTGGCCGGCAGCTCGGTGATGATCAGCTGGAACGACAGCGGGATCAGCACCGCGCCCGCTGCGCCCTGGACCACCCGGATGGCAATCATCGCCTCCAGGCTCGGGGCCCAGGAACAGGCCACCGAGGCCAGCAGGAAGATCAGCGAGCCGGTCCACATCACCCGGCGCAGCGAGAACACTTCCACCAGCCAGGCAGTCAGCGGAATCATCACGATTTCGGCCACCAGGTAAGCGGTAGAGATCCACGAGCCTTCTTCAAAGCTGGCGCCCAGCGAACCACGGATTTGCGGCAGGGCGGCGCTGGTGACATGCACGTTCATGCCGGCCATGAAACAGCCGAACAGGCCACCCAGCACCGCCACCCAGGCGCGCAGTGACACTGGTTGTTCAGTGGGCATCGGCAACCTCGGCAGGGCGGGTATGGACGGTGGTTACCACCGACATACCGGGCAGCACGTGCGGGCCGTCCAGCGGTTTGTCGAGCAGGATGCGCACCGGGAAACGCTGGACGATCTTGGTGAAGTTGCCGGTGGCGTTGTCGGATGGCAGCAGTGCGAAGACATTGCCCGAAGCCGGCGAAAAGCTGGCAACCCGGCCATGCAGCGTTTGACCGGCGAAGGTGTCGACACGGATTTCAACCGGTTGCCCCGGCCGCATGTGGGCCAACTGGGTTTCCTTGTAGTTGGCCACCACGTAGGCCTGCTGCACAGGCACCACAGCCAGCAGCGGCTGGCCAGGTACCACGTACTGGCCGGCGCGTACGCGGCGTTGGCCGACGATGCCAGTGATGGGGGCACGGATCACGGTGTCGTGTTCATCCTGTTCGGCCAGTACCCGGCGTGCCTGTGCGTGGGCCAAGGCCGCTTCCCGTTGCTTCAGTTCGGCGTCAGCCTGAGTGGCCTGAGCGTTGGCCATGGCCAGTTGCGAGCGCTGTTCGCGCAAGGCAGCCTGCATACCCTGCACGGCAGCCTGAGCCTGGGATGCAGCGGCACTGGCGCTTTCCAGGCGCTGGGCCGTTGCGGCATCGTCACGCACCAGGCCGCGGTAACGTTGCATGTCCAGCGCGCTGCGGTGGCGTTCGGCAATGGCACTGTGCACAGCTGCCTGTGCCTGGACGATGGCTTGTTTGCGCTGGTTGATGCGTTCGGCCGCTACCTGCTGGCTGGCCTGGGCGGCGGCCAGTGCTGCCTGGGCTTCGGCCACGCGGGCCTGGGCCTGGTCTAGCCGGGCCTGATAGTCGCGGCCTTGCAGGCGCACCAGCACATCGCCGGCGTTTACCGGTTGGTCGTCATCGACTTCTACCTTCGCCACGTAGCCGGCCACGCGTGGGCTCAAGGCCACCCAGTCGGCGCGTACGTAGGCGTCGTCTGTGGTTTCAAGGTAGCGGCCGGTGGTGAGCCAGTAGCTGGTGAAGGCCAGCAGGGCAGTTACTGCCAGGCTGCCGGTGGTGATGTAGGCGAGGCGGCGTCGGGGTATGGCGCTGGACTGCTGTTCAGTTCCGGCTGGAGCGGTTTGTTCTATGGCGGCATTCATGTCCGATTTCCATACTTGATTTTTGGGGCTGCTGCGCAGCCCTTCGCGGGCAAGCCCGCTCCCACAGGGATGGCGTTGTCTTCAGGCGTTGCGCAGTTTTTGTGGGAGCGGGCATGCCCGCGAAGGGCCGCAGAGTGGCCCCGTTTGTAGTGACCTGGAGCTACCAACGCCCACCCAGCGCGCGGAACAGGTTGACCTGCGCCTGTGCCAGCCGCCCTCGGGCTTCTACATGGCTGGCCCGCAGACGAATCAGTTCGCGCTCGCTGTCGAGCAAGGCCAGCCCGTCAACCGTGCCGGCGCGGTAATTGCCTTGGGCCAGCGCAAACCCCCGCTGGCTGTGTGCCAGGGCCGCGTCCAGCGCCTGCAAGCGCTGCCGTTCGCCGTCGTAACGTGCCAGCGCTTGGCGCACGTCCTTCAGCGCGCCCAGTGCCACGCCGTGGTAATGGGCCACCTGCGCCTGCTGCAACGCCTTGGCTTTAGCAACCCGAGCACGGTTGGCCTTGACGTTGGGGAACTCCCAGCGGATCAGCGGGCCGATGCCGAACACCAGCGCTTCGCTGTCGCCCAGGTTGGCAAGGTGATGGTCCGAGGACGTCAGCGAGGCGCCGAAGCTGACCTTCGGGTACAGGTCTGCCTGGACGATGTCGATTTCCAGCGTGGCGGCCTGCAGTTCACGCTCGGCCTGGCGCACATCCGGGCGGCGTTCAAGCAATTGCCAGCCATCGCCAGCGGGCAAGGGTGCCGACAGCGCAGGGATCGACGTGCAGGTGTGCGCCTCGGCCACAGCGGCCTCACCGCTGAGCATGCCCAGTTCGTACAGCGCCATCTGCCGCCGGGCTTCCAGCATCGGTAACCGTGCCCGCACCTGTTCCCGTAACCCCAGCAGGCGCTCGCTGTCCAGGGCGGTGGCAACGCCGGCCTGATGCTGGCGTGTGCTGAGTTGCACGCTGTGATCGAGCGATTGCAGCGACTGGCGGGCCGCATCCAGCCGGGCCGTGTACACACACTGGTCGATATAGGCACGGCTGGTTTGCGCCACCACATGCAGGCGCACCAGATCCCGTGCGGCCTGGGTGGCATCAGCTTGTACCCGCGCACGCTCGATGGCGGCACGCACCTGGCCCCAGATATCTACCTGGTAGGCCAGTTCGATGCCTGGGTTGAATTGCCATTGTGACGGGGCATGGCTGTCGGTGGCTTCGGCCAGGGTCTGGTCATCGGCGCTTTTGCCATAGGTAGCGGCAAACCCCACAGAAGTGGACGGCCAGCGCCTGGCATCGAATTCGCCGATGCCAGCGAGCATGGCCTGCACATTTGCGTCGGCCTGCGCCAGGTCCTGGTTGTGTGCCAGGGCTTGTTGCACCCAGCGGTCGAGCTGTGGGTCCTGGAACAGTGCCCACCAGCGTTCGGGAAGCGGTTGCTTGCTGGTGCCAGCCGGCAAGCTGGCCAGCGGGTCTGCCTGTAGTGCGGCGGGTGGCTCGATCGGCGCAGGTTGCCGGGCGCAAGCTGTAAGCAGGCTCAGTATGCCGAGGGCGGCACCAAGCCGGGCAGGGCAGGGGAATGATTGCAGTAAAGGCATCACGCACGTCGCTTGAAGGGTGGTGATGCGAGGTTAACGAGGGCGAGGCGGGCCTCGCTGCCGCAAGCGGGACAACCTTGCGCGCAATCGGGACAAGCTGAGCTTCAGTATCCGCGGGCGGCGATGTTCTGCCAGTCGCTGGGGGCGTAGCCGAGTATGCGTTTGAACATGGCAGCAAAGGCGCTGGCGCTCTGGTAGCCATGCTCCAGTGCGACGTTCAGGATCGGTTGGCCCTGTGCCAGGCATTGCTGGCTGAGCATCACCCGGGCCCGGGCGCGCCATTCGCCATACGACATGCCCACCTCGCGCTGAAACAGCCGCGCCACGCTGCGGGCACTCATGTTCAGTTGCGCGCCGCATTGTTCCAGGGTCAGGTCCTGGGCCGGGGCCTGCAAGAAGCGCTCGCACCAGGCCCGCAGCCGCGCCTGTTGCGGCAACGGCACAAAGGCATCGATGCGCCTGGCGGTGGCCAGTTCGCACTGGATCAGTGCCCGTACGTGTTGGCCGTCACGCAGGTCAAACAAACGTGACGCAGCCAGGATCAGTTCGTGCAGCAGGCCGGACACCACGATGACCTGGCAGCGCTCCACGCGCGCCTCAAGCAGCAAGGTACGCATGCACACCACGCCCTCCATGCGGATGGCATGGTTGACCCCGGCGGGCATCCACAAGGCATGCCCGCCGGGGATCACCCAGCTACCGCCGTCGCTACTGACCCGCATCACGCCGCTGGCGGCGTAGATCAGCTGGTCTTCGGCGTGGCAGTGGCTGGCGACCTCATCGCCGTGCCGGTAGTCCATTTCCAGTGCTTGCATGCGGGGCATCCTCAACAGTGGGTTCGAGTATACGTACCTTGAGTGATGCCCGGTTGTGGATGGTTGCGAGAAAATGCCTTTTGGTGGCTGTTATTGGCTATGTGAAACTCTAGAAAGACTAAAAATTGCTCTTGTGTTGATTGTGCCGAGTTTTCGAACTGTCAGATCCAGACATCATTCATGGCAGTACGCGCCCCCCCTTCATGCCCAGTGTTCAGAACACCTCGCGGCTCGATCATCATCAGTTTCGCCTCGCCTTGGGCTGCCGTCCGATGCTCGATGCCACGGGGCACCACGTACAGCTCCCCCGGGTGCACATGCACGCAGCCATCCGGCAGGTCGATGCGCAGGGTGCCTGCGAGCACCAGAAAGGCTTCGTCGGTTTCCGGGTGTGCGTGCCAGATGAATTCGCCTTCGATGCGCTCGATCCCACCCGGCTAGGCGCTGCGAATGACCCAGTCGGACGGCGGCTTGGGGGAGGCTTTGCGGTCCATCGCGGTATGTATTCCTGATCACGCCTGGGTGGGCAAGCTCATGTGCAGTAACGGGAATGGCCGGCCTTCGCCATCCAGTGGTGAGCGGCCTGTCTGGATGAAACCGTAATGCCGGTAGAAGCCCACAGCTTGCGGGTTTTGCTCGTTGACGTCGACGCTCATTGCAGTGCGCGATTGCTGGCCGAAGTCCAGCAGCGTGCGGCCGATGCCTTGCCCATGAAGGTCGGGGTCGACGAAGAGCATTTCCACGTGATGTTCGTTGAAGCCGATGAAGCCCTGCGGCTGGTCATCCGTGTCGACTGCTACCCACAACTCGACGGCCGGGAAGTAGATATCGCGCAGTTGTGGCAGCAACGCGTCGATGTCGGCGGGTTGCAGAAAGTGGTGCGTAGCGCGCACGGCGCGCAGCCAGATGTCGAGCAGCTGCGGGTAGTCGGCAGCGATGCCTTGGCGAATGATCATGAGGTCATCCTGAATGTATTGATGGCGGGTGGGCGCGCGAGTGAGTGGCGGCCATGCAAGGGTCGGCATCATGAATGACCGCTTCGCGAATCAACGCCTGGGCGGTGCACGGCAGGGAGGCCGGAAGGGAAGAGGCGGGAAGAGTACCCGGATTGTGTTGTGTGGGGCAATGCAGCCTGAGCCGGGCTTGAGAGATTGACCGCCAGTACCGGCCCTTTCGCGGGTGAACCCGCTCCCACAAGTGCAGCACTACCCTCAAGCCTGGTGCGGTACCTGTGGGAGATTCTATGGTTTCTGGCAATGGCATCAGGGTTGCCAGGTGCTCGCCACAGCATCTTCAGCGCCTGGGAGACCGAGCGCCGCGCGTGCGGCGCTCGGTCTCCCAGGCGCTGCATATCTTGTGGCTAACACCTGTAAGCCCTGATGCGATCTCTCTGTGGGAGATTCTATGGCCGGAGGCAAATTTTCAGTAGAAAAGCCCACGGCCTCTCTCAGCAACATCCAGGCACGAATCAGCCTGCCAGAGAAT
>NZ_JBIBGE010000029.1:0-96113 GCF_042956345.1 Pseudomonas sp. NPDC008258 | reverse complement strand
GATCAAGCGGATGGCTTACGGCTACCGGGACAGCGAGTTCTTTTTCATGAAGATCAAGAATGACTTTCCCGGCAATCCGTGAAGAACCTTTTTTTCGCCCGTCAGAAAGCCCGGCAAGGGGGGGGCGAACTCGCGCTTTATGAAACCAACCCACAAGCCGCCTTGCGGATGAGCCCGCAAACACGCAGCTCCAGGTTGACATAAGGTATGCCGGCAAACCATTATCCGGTCATACCTAAGCAACGGGCCTTCTCAATGTCCACAACCAACCACGCCATCTCCGCTTCGGGCTTCATTGCCCAGGCTGGCGCGTGCGTTGCCGTCGCCAAGAAATCCAAGAAACAGCCGCTCATCTGACCGAGGCGCGCTGTCTCGTCAGGTGGGCTGACGAGACAGAAGGCGCCAGGTATCCCTGCCAGAACACTTCGACTCTTCACCCTCTGACGCTGACTTTCGGTCAACATCAGGAGTTATTGCATGTCGAATTTCCGTGGTATCTGGATCGCCCTCGTCACCCCATTACGCGCCAATGAAGTCGACTTTGTCGCCCTGGAAACGCTGGTGAAGAAGCTGCTCGAAGAGGGCGTGACCGGTTTTGTGGTGTGCGGTACCACGGGGGAGGCAGCGGCGCTGTCCAAGGCCGAGCAACTGGCTGTGCTGGATGCCGTTCTGGGCTGGGTGGAGTCGGGCAGGGTGGTGATGGGGCTGTCGGGTTGCAACCTGCGCGAACTGTTGACGTTCCAGGCAGAAATCCAGCGGCGTGACGTGGGTGGGCTGCTGGTGCCGGCACCTTGCTACATTCGCCCATCACAGGCCGGCATCGAAGCCTTCTTCAACACCGTGGCGGATGCCGCCAGCGTACCTGTAATCGTCTACGACATTCCCTATCGCACCGGCGTGCGGATCGAGCGCGAAACCCTGCGCCGGATTGTACGGCACCCGCGTATTGCGGCAGTCAAGGATTGCAGTGGCGACAGCGAAACCACCATGGCCCTGATCCAGGCTGGCGATGCCCAGGTGCTGGCTGGGGAAGACCTGCAGATTTTCAACAACCTGTGCCTGGGTGGGGCAGGGGCCATTTCGGCCTCGGCGCATGTGCATGCCGACCTGTATGTACGCATGCTGCGGCAGGTCGACAGCGGCGACTGGGTGGCCGCGCGTGGTACGTACTATCAGTTGCTGCCCTGGATCAGGATGGCGTTTGCCGAGCCTAACCCGGCGGTGGTCAAGGCGGCTTTGCAGTTGCAGGGGTTGATGACCGACGAGCTGCGTGAGCCCATGCAGCCTTGCACCGAAGCCACCCGAGGCAAGCTGGCGGCTGTATTGGCGCTGCGCGGTGGCTTGGAGTAGGGCTTGTACAAAACCTGAAAGCTGGCGCGACTACTGTGGGAGCGGGCGTGCCCGCGAAGCAGGCTGCGCGGAGGATGGCACGGGCTTCGCCCGTGTTCGCGGTGTACGACCGCTCCCACAGGGATTTGCGCCAGCTTTCAGAAATTGGGCAAGACAGTTGCTACCAAAGCGATCACGCTGGCTTTCCGGTCTGCGTTTCATCTGCCGGTTGAGGCAAGGACTCAGTTCACCATCACTGCATCCAAGGCCTGTTCCAGTGTGCTGACCGTGCGCTCGATATTGTGCAGTTTTTCGAGCCCGAACAGGCCGATGCGGAAGGTCTGGAAGTCTGCCGGCTCATCGCATTGCAACGGCACGCCGGCGGCGATCTGCAGGCCGTGGTCGGCAAATTTCTTACCATTCTTGATGTCGGCATCATCGGTGTAGCTCACCACTACGCCTGGGGCCTGAAAGCCGGCTGCGGCCACACTCTTGAACCCTTTGCCGGCAAGCATTGCGCGCACCTTGTCGCCAAGGGCCTGTTGTTCGCTGCGGACCTTGTCGAACCCGTAGGCTTGCATCTCGCTCACCACTTCGCTGAACCGCGCGAGCGAATCGCTGGGCATGGTCGCATGGTAGGCATGCCCGCCCTGTTCATAGGCCTGCATGATCTGCAGCCACTTTTTCAGGTCGCAGGCAAAGCTGCTGCTTTGCGTCTGCCCGATGCGCTCGAGGGCCAACGCACTGAGCATCACCAGCGCACAGCAAGGGGAGGCGCTCCAGCCTTTCTGCGGTGCGCTGATCAACAGGTCGATGGCGCACTTGTGCATATCCACCCACAGCGTGCCCGAGGCGATGCAGTCCAGTACGAACAGGCCGCCCACCGCATGCACGGCGTCGCCTACGGCCCGCAGGTAGTCGTCGGGCAGAATGATCCCCGATGAGGTTTCAACGTGCGGCGCGAACACAATCTGCGGCTTGTGCGCCTGAATGGCTGCCAGCACCTCGTCCAGCGGCGGTGGCGCGTATGCAGCCTGGTGGCCGGGGTCGACCGGCCGGGCTTTCAGTACCGTGGTGGCTGCCGGGATGTTGCCCATCTCAAGGATCTGGCTCCAGCGATAACTGAACCAGCCATTGCGTATCACCAGGCATTGCTGGCCGGTGGCAAACTGTCGTGCTACCGCCTCCATGCCGAATGTACCGCTACCGGGGACTACCGCAACAGCCTCGGCGTTGTAGACCTGCTTGAGGGTGCTGGAAATGTTCCTCATCACCCCTTGAAAGGTCTGCGACATGTGGTTGAGCGAGCGGTCGGTGTAAACCACCGAGTACTCGACCAGCCCCTCAGGGTCAATACTGGGATAGAGCTTTGACATGGGGTGACTCCTTGGCAGAGATGTCCATGGTATCGACCCTGCCCTAAGCCTTGGTAAATGGCAAGATGGGGCGGGACTGATTGCAGGGAGATGGCCAGCCACCGAACAAATGCTGCTCCCTTAAAGAGCATTGCCTTCGGTAGTAGATTGACTACGCTCTGTTTGGATAAGCAATCAGGACTGTTCAGATGGGAAGGAAATTGAATGCCGCCGCAGTGCTCTTGCTGGCAATGGGTTTGAGCCCAATGTTGTTGGCCGATCCCGGAAAAGCGAAAGGTCATGACAAGGGAAGCCAACACAGCAACCAAGGGCATCAAGGCAACGGTAATGACTGGCACAGTGGGCCTTCCGTCGACGTGGGCGGGGTGCGTGTCATCCTCAACGATAATCGCGGTTACTGGAATCCAGGCGCCTCTCTGCCTCCCGGCATTCAGAAGAATCTGGCGCGCGGCAAACCGCTCCCGCCCGGAATCGGCAAGAAACTACAGCAGGTTGATCGGACGACTTCCCCACTACGATGGCTATGAGTGGCAACAAGCCGGGGCTGACCTAATCCTTGTGGCTATTGCCTCGGGTGTGATCTATGAGGTTCTGCACAATGTGCTGGATTGAAACCGTCCAACGTCGTCAAGGCCCAGGTGCTCGTCGATCAGTTTCGCGACAGTCTTGGCATGAGTATGGCCAAGGTCATGGCCGGCCTTGGGGAACACTTCCAGCCTGGCATCTGGTATCAACTGCGCCAGCCGCTGGCCGACCGCAATTGGACTGATCGGGTCCACTGCGCCCCACAGCAACAATACCGGCAGTCGCAGTTCGTGCAATCGTGCAGACAGGTCGGCGCGATCATCGAGGAACCAGCGTGGCAGGGTAGGGTTGTCTGATTCAAACGCCGCGCGCCAGTCCATGGCACCTAAAGCCGGGAGGTTCAAACCGCCCGAAGTGACGGCCAAGACCAGGTGAGTGACCAAGTCAGGGCGCTCAAGTGCAATATGCACCGCTACAACCCCGCCCATGGATTGAGCCACCAAGGCCGTAGGCCTGTCGATCTGCGTGATCGCTAGCGCGGCGAGATGCTCCAGGCAGGTTACATTCGGGTTAGCCGGTGTATCGCCAAAACCGGGCCAGCCAATGTGGTGTGCGGCAATTGTCGTTTCGAGGGCTTCGGCAACCGGGCACCAGAATTGAGCGTTACCTGAAGCGCCAGGAAGGAAAAGAATCTTTTGAGGGGAGTGTGTCACGGCTCGGTCCTTGAGTCAGGGATCACGCAGCTTATGAGCAGTCGCAGCTAATCACAAATGATGTCCTCATAGGGCAAAGCATTGAGGCATAAAGACGGCTCGTGCCTTGAGGGCGCGTTGCCCACGTTCATCCTCACCGATGGGCGGGGGGACGAACAAATCAACTACGGCTTCCCTGCGCAGCCCGGCGAGGGCAGCCTGCATCCGACGGCCGGCACTGACTACAAAGCGTTGGGACGGTATTCGCTGTTGGTCGATATCGGTCTCTCATGAAACAACGCTGCCACAAACAATGACTGCCATATCCTGATCGATCGCCAGCCCCAGCATGCCTGGGCCTCACGCCAGTCAATAAAGTTATGGCCCACATCTGAATCTTGTATTTCATCTGTACGCGCACAGCTGATTAGCATCGTCGATGTCTTCCTGTCGACGAGAACAACAACGTGAACCTTGGAACGATCATTACCCGAAGTGCCAGCTACTGGCCGGACCACATCGCCGTGGCGGACAGCCAGGCACGCGTCACATACGCCCAACTGGAGCGCCGCAGCAATCGCCTGGCCTCAGCGCTGGGTACGCTGGGCGTGGGTGTCGGCGAGCATGTGGCGATTCTCGCCGCCAACCGCGTGGAGCTGGTCGAAGCGGAAGTGGCGCTGTACAAGGCGGCGATGGTCAAGGTGCCGATCAATGCGCGGCTGTCAGTGGATGAAGTGGTGCGGGTGCTGGAAGACTCCTGCAGCGTTGCACTGATCACCGATGCCAGTTTTGCCCAGGCGCTGGCAGCGCGACGTAGGGAGTTGCCGCTGCTGCGCCAGCTTATCGTGCTGGAAGGCGAGGGCGGTGACCTGGGTTATGCCGCGTTGCTTGAGCGCGGCAGTGAGGCACCGCTGGGCCTGGAACCGGCCGACGATGCGCTGGCCGTGCTGCATTACACCTCCGGAAGCTCTGGCGTGCTCAAGGCTGCGATGCTGTCGTTCGGCAACCGCAAGGCGCTGGTGCGCAAGAGCATCGCCAGCCCTACACGGCGCTCCGGGCCCGGCGACGTCATGGCCCACGTGGGCCCCATCACCCATGCCAGCGGGATGCAGATCATGCCGCTGCTGGCGGTGGGCGCCTGCAACCTGCTGCTCGACCGTTATGACGACCGCTTGTTGCTGGAGGCCATTCAGCGCGAACGGGTGACACGGCTGTTCCTGGTGCCGGCGATGATCAACCGCTTGGTCAATTACCCCGGCGTTGAACGCTTCGACCTGTCGAGCCTGAAGCTGGTCATGTACGGCGCCGCGCCCATGGCACCGGCCCTGGTGAAAAAGGCCATCGAATTGTTCGGGCCGATTCTCGCGCAAGGTTACGGCGCCGGTGAAACCTGTTCGCTGGTCACCGTGCTGACCGAGCAGGACCACTTGGTGGAAGACGGCGATTATCAACGCCTGGCTTCCTGCGGGCGGTGCTACTTCGAGACCGACCTGCGGGTGGTCAACGAGGCGTTCAAGGATGTGGCCCCGGGTGAAGTCGGTGAGATCGTGGTCAAGGGCCCGGACGTGATGCAGGGCTACTGGCGCGCGCCAGCGCTCACCGCCGAAGTGATGCGCGACGGTTACTACCTTACCGGCGATCTGGCGACGGTCGATGCACAGGGGTATGTGTTCATCGTCGATCGCAAGAAGGAAATGATCATCTCCGGCGGTTTCAACGTTTACCCCAGCGAAGTGGAGCAGGTGATCTACGGCTTCCCCGAGGTGTTCGAAGTGGCGGTGGTCGGCGTGCCCGACGCGCAGTGGGGTGAAGCGGTGCGCGCGGTGGTCGTGCTCAAGCCCGGGGCGCAAATGGAGGCCGCCGAGCTGATCGAGCGTTGCGGCCGTGCGCTGGCAGGTTTCAAGAAGCCGCGCGGCGTCGATTTTGTCAGCGAACTGCCGAAAAACCCCAATGGCAAGGTGGTGCGCCGCCTGGTCCGGGACACCTACTGGCAACACAGCGAACGTCGTATCTGACCAGGGAGCATCACCATGTATCAACCCAGTGCAAAGGCTGCGCAGATTATCGAAGCGATCGAAGGGTTCGTCCGCGATCAGGTACGCCCGCTGGAGCAGCAGGCACAGCTGGACTGGGCGCGTCCGCACCCCCAGTCGGTGCTGCGGCAGGTGTGGAAACTGTCCAGCGAGCAGGGCCTGTACACCGTCATGCTGCCCGAAAGCATGGGCGGGGCTGGCCTGAACGTGGCCGACCTGTGCGCGGTGAAGGAGGCCACGGTGCTGACAGGCTCCATGCTCGCCGCACACGTGTTGGGCGAGCTGTCGGGGCCGCCGCGGGTTGGCCACCTGTTCAAGGTTGCCAACCCCTACCAGGTCGAGACCTTTCTCAAGCCAGTGTGCCGCGCTGAAAAGGCCGTGTGCTTTGCCCTGACCGAAGCCGAGGCCGGCTCCGATGCCACCGCCATTACTACCCAGGCGCGCCGCGACGGCGACCACTATGTGCTCAGCGGCACCAAGCGTTACATCTCTGGTGCCACCTACGCCGACCTGGCAGTGCTGCTGGCGGTGACCGGGCCGGGCAAGGGCGCCCAGGGTATTTCGGCGTTCTTCGTCGACCTCAACGCCCCGGGTGTGCGAATCGAAAGCGATTACTCGGTGATGTCCGGTGGCGGTGCCCATGGCGACATCATGCTTGACCAGGTGCGCGTGCCCGCGGCAAACCTGATCGGTGAAGAGGGGCAGGGGTTCAAGCTGGCCATGGGGCGCATCACCCTCAACCGCCTGCTGCATTGCCCGACCCTGCTAGGGATGGCCGGTCTGGCCCTGAACCTGTCGATCGAGCATGCACGCAACCGCAAGCAGTTCGGCCAGCCGATCGCCATGTTCCAGGCGGTCAACCACATGATCGCCGACATGGCGACCGAGCTGCACGCTGCGCGCAGCATGGTCTACGCCACGGCCCAGGCGAACGACGCCGGGGGCGATATCCGCACCCAGGCGCCGATGTGCAAGCTGTTCGTATCCGAGGCTGCCTTCCGCATCGCCGACAAGGCGGTGCAGGTGCACGGCGGCGCCGGGCTGATGCAGGGCCACCCGGTGGAGTGGATTTTCCGCGCCACGCGGATGATGCGTATCCTTACCGGCACCAGCGAGATCCAGCGCAACACCATCGCCAAAGGCGTGCTGATGCCTGCCTGAACGACGGGCCGCCCTTGCGGCGGCCTTTTTGCAACACCCCACAACAATAACAAGAGTACTCGCCATGACTGCGGATTCTTCCCTGCCCAACCCCCGTACCGCCTGGCTGGTGGCCGCGCTGCTGGCCCTGCTGATGCTGGTCAACTTTCTCGACAAGGTGGTGATCGGTTTGGTGGCGGTGCCGATGAGCGCCGAACTGGGCCTGACGGCCACCGAGTTCGGCCTGATCGGCGGCGCCTTGCATTGGTTTTTCGCGATATCCGCCGTGGTCGGTGGCTTCATGGCCAACCGGCGCCCCACTCGTACCTTGCTGCTGGGCATGGGCCTGTTCTGGGCGCTGATCCAGCTGCCGATGCTGTTTGCCACTTCACTGTGGGCCATCGTCGCCTGCCGGGTGCTGCTGGGCATCGGTGAGGGGCCGGCATCGCCGGTCGCCACCCATGCACTGTACAAGTGGTTTCCCAACGACCGGCGCAACCTGCCGGTGGCCCTGCTGCATGCCGGCAGTGCCATGGGCCTGCTGGTGGCGGGGGCGATGATCCCCTGGGTCAGCCTGCATTACGGCTGGCGCACCAATTTCATCATCCTTGCGCTGATCGGCCTGGTCTGGTGCCTGCTGTGGTGGCGGCTGGGCCAGGAGGGCACCCTCGAGCGCCTGCGTGCCAGCCAGCTCAAGGCCGACGAACCCGCCATCCCCTATCGCAGGCTGCTGGGCGACCCCAGCGTGCTGGGCAACTACCTGTGCCACTTCGCCGCCAACTGGTCGCTGGCCCTCACCCTGACCTGGGTACCCAGTTACCTGCAGGTGGGCCTGGGTATAGACCCGCTGCAGACCGGGCGCATTTTTATCATGTTCGTGGTCGTGACCACGCCGTTGAGCTTGCTGCTGGCCTGGTTCTCCCAGCGCCTGATGCGTCGCGGCGTGAGGTCACGGGTGGCACGCGGCGTGTTCGTTTCGGTGTGCCTGATATTGGGCGGGCTGTTGTCGGCGTCGCTGATGCTGCCTGGCTTGAGCACGGCCGCAAGGGTCGCCGCGCTGACTTTGAGTGGGGGCCTGGCGTTGGTGATGTATTCCGTGGGCCCGGCAATGCTCGCCGAGTTCACCCCGGCGGCCCAGCGCGGCGGCATCCTCGCCATGGGCAACGGCATCGCCTCGCTGGCCGGGTTGGCAGCACCGGTGGTGACCGGCTTGCTGGTACAAGGTGCGGGTAGCGAGCACCCGGCGGGGTATGCCCAGGGCTTCCTGGTATGCGGGGCGGTGCTGGTGGTGGCCGGGTTGGTGGGCGTGGCAACCATGAACCCGCAGCACACCCAGCAGCGCCTGCGCGAGTCGGCTGCCGCTGGCGGGCAGGCACGCGCTCAGACCGCCAGCTGAACGTCGAGCACCGACTCCAGCGGCTCGGCCTCCTTGCCGATTAGCTCGCCCCGCCAACGGCCGCTGTTGACCAGGTCGATCAGCACGCTGCGCACCAGGTCGCGCAGGCAACCGGCAGCGAACGATAGGGGTTTGTGCTGGGAGTGCGCCAACGCGATGGTGCGGCTGATGCGCGGTTCGACGATGCGCCTTGCCGCCGTGGGTTCCAGCAGCACGCTCAGCGGCGGCCAGTTGCTGATGGTCGCCGCCAGGCCGGCGCGCACCAGGCTGGCGATACCGGGTGCCGATTGCTGCTCGTAGGCGGCAACCAGGGGCACGGCCGCTTCCATGGCGGCTTGCTCGATGCGTCGGCGCAGGTGCAGCGTCCTGGGCGGCAGCACCAGCCGGGTGGCGGCGGCTTCGGCGAGGGTGATGGTGTCGGGGGTGTCTGGGGCTGATGCGCCAACCCAGTACAGCGCCTCGGTGAAGATTGGCTCGGCCTCCACATGGTCGAGTTCCTCGGCATTGGGCACCACACCGAAGTCCACCTTGCCCAGCTCGATGGCCTGGCCGCCTTCACGGCTGAGGCCGTCCCATACGGTCAGCGTCACGCCGGGGAAGCGTTGTTCGGCGCGCCTGACGATTTCTGGCAGTAGCAGGTCGGCGGCCGTGGCCGGGATGGAAATGGCCACGTGGCCCTTGGGGTCGCCGCGGCTGGATTTCAGCTCATCCTTCACCGAGTCGAGTTTCTGCACCACCTGCCGGGCCACTTCGTAGAGTTGGCGTCCGGCATCGGTCAGGGCTATGCCATCGTGCTGGCGGTCGAGCAGCTGCATCTCCAGCTCACTTTCCAGCAGGCTGATCTGCCGGCTCAACGCCGGCTGGGCAATGTAGGCGCGACGTGAAGCCGAAGAGAAGCTGCCAGCTTCGACGATGGCAATCAGGTAGCGGAGCTGTTTCAGGGTCATCGGAGCGGTTCCAAGGGTATACCGAACTGATATGGCACGTATCCGTACACGTTATTTGTGGGGTTCGAAGCCCGGCTCCTAGTATCACCCCGAAAGGGCGTGCCAAGGCAAGCCCGGCCCGGACACCACAACAACAAGAGGCCAAACCCGATGAAACCATTCGCCCTGTTGCGCAGCTTCCTGTTCGTCAACGCCAGCCTGCTGAGCCTGTACGTGGTGGCCATGCCACTGCCGGCAGACCTAACGCCGGTTGGGGCCGAACGCGGGCCCAGCAGCGACGGCCGCATACCGGCCTGGAACGGCGGCCTGCAGGCGCGGGAAGTGTCGCTGGCGGTCAACGGCACGCCGCTGGACCCGTACGCCGATGAGCAGCCGCTGTATGTGATCACCGCCAACAACTACACCCCGTACCGGGAGCAGCTGACGGCGGGGCAGGTGGCTTTGCTGCAGCGTTACCCCCAGTCTTTCCGCCTGCCGGTGTATCCCTCGCACCGCAGTGTCGCGGTGCCTCCCCCCGTGGCCGAGTGGGCCCGGCACAATGCGGCCAGCGCCCGGCTGGTCAATGATGGTAACGGCGTAGAGGGCTTTGCCGGCGTAGTGGCATTCCCTAGGCCCGGGAATGGCCTGCAGGTGCTGTGGAACCACCTCACCCGCCCGCGCAACGGCAGTTACAGCCTGGCCTCGGACAGCATCACCCCGCGTGGTGATGGCCGCTTCGCGGCGATGAGCCTGCAACAGAGCTTCGCCCGCCCCGACGTACTGGAAGGCGGCCAAGCGGGCAACGTGTTGTATTACCTGAGTTACCGCATGACCGCGCCGTCGCGCCTGGCGGGCGATGCCGTGGTGCTGCACGAAACCCTCGATCAGGTAGCCCAGCCGCGTCTCTTGTGGTTGTACAGCAGCAGCCAGCGGCGGGTGCGGCGCGCGCCCGCGCTGGCCTATGACAGCATCACCCCGGGCACGGCCGGCCTGCGCACCGCCGACAGCCGCGACATGTTCAACGGAGCCCCGGACCTCTACCAGTGGACCCTGGTGGGCAAGAAGGCCCTGTATGTGCCGTACAACAGCTATCGCCTGGCTTCGCCGCTGCTCGGTTATGCCGCGCTGATCGGGCCGGGGCACGTCAACCCGCAACCCACCCGCTACGAGTTGCACCGTGTGTGGGAGGTGGTGGGCACCCTCAAGCCTGGGGCGAAGCATCTGTACGCCAGCCGCCGCTATTACCTGGACGAAGACAGCTGGGCCATCCTTGAGGCGGACTTCTTCGACCATAAGGGCCAGCTGTGGCGGACCGCCCAGGCCCACAGCTACTACCACGTCACCGGCCAGGCGCTGGTCAACGCCATGGAGGCGATCTACGACCTGCGCAGTGGTCGCTACCAGCTGTCCGGGCTGACCAACGAGCAACCACGGCCGTACGCTTTCGACGTGCGCACCAGTGCTTCCTACTTCTCCCCCGGCGCATTGCGCAGCCAAGGGCTGCGTTGACACAGGGCTCTCATGAATTCCGATCAACGTCATACCCCTTGGGAGCGCTGGTTGCTGGGGCAGGGCAAGGCGCCTGACCCGCGTTTTACCCTGGCCAATGAGCGCACCTTTCTGGCCTGGATCCGCACCGCCCTGGCCTTGCTCGGCGGCGCAATCGCCATCGAAACCTTCGCTGCCCATGCCTGGCCGCCATCTGGGCGCGTGGCCATGGAGCTGGCGTTGCTGGCCACCAGTTTGCTGGTGAGCCTGGGCGCCGGCTGGCGCTGGTTGGCGGTGGAGCGCGCATTGCGCCGCGGGGCGCCTCTGCCGCTGTCGCGCCTGGTGCCGCTACTGAGCGTGGCGTGCGGATTTGCCTGCGTGGCGCTGGTCGGCGTGCTGTGGGCGCGTTGGCATGGCGGATAGCGCCGGGGACACTGGGCTGCAGGCCGAACGTACGGTGCTGGCCTGGCGGCGCACGCAGGTGTCGCTGCTGCTGGTAGCGTGCATCGCCTGGCGTGGAGAAATGTGGATGGTGGCCGGCATGGCGGCGCTGCTAGCGCTGCTGGGCCGGGCCCGTGAGCGCGGGGTGTACCGCCGAGGGCTGGGCATGCTGCACCGCGAGCAGGGCCACGCGGCCGCCTGGAGCGTGCTGCTTTGTGCCTTGGGAGTGGCGGGCCTGGTGCTGAGCGTGTTGTTGCGCCGCCCGCTTTAGGGCGGCGCTGTGGTTGATTCAGGGGGTGACGATATTGAAGCGCCCGTCCGGCTCGTCCAGCCCTGCCATGAAGCGCATGAACTTCATGCGCTCGCCACTGATGTCGATGTCACCCACGGTTGCTTCCTTGAGAAACCCGGTCTGCTTCAGGGCGATGCGGTCCAGGGTAGCCTTGCTCATTTTCACCTCGACATCCGCCTGCCCGTGGCGGGTGTGGTCGCGGTGGGTCAGCACGCCGTTGCGCAGGGTCAGGGCGTAGTCTTCGTTCAGGTCGGTGAAGTGCCAGTTGATGGCCAGGTCCTGCTCGGCGGCTTTGGCAGCATCCACGCGTACGCCCAGGTAGTCGAAGAACAGCGTCGGGGTCAGGGCGCGTACCAGGTCGTCTGCGCTGCCACCTTTGCTGGCGGCCGGCGCCACACCGTTGCGCAGCTCTTGCGCACCGGTCAGGTAGGCGTTGCGCCAGGTGGCGTTCTCGCTCTGGTAGCCCAGTTGCTCCAGGGCGTCGGCCTGCAGCTCGCGCGCTGCGCTGTTATCGGGCTGGGCGAACACCAGGTGCCGGGTGAGCTCGGCAACCCAACGGTAATCACCGCTGCCGTAGGCCTCACGGGCCAAGGTCAGCACCCGCTCGGCGCCGCCCAGGGCCTTGACGTAATGCGTGCCGGCCTCGCTCGGTGGCAACGGGTTGAGGGTTGCCGGGTTGCCGTCATAAAAGCCCATGTAGCGCTGATACACTGCCCGCACGTTGTGGCTGAGCGAGCCGTAGTAGTCGCGGCTGTACCATTTGCTGGCCAGCCGTGGCGGCAAGGTGGTCAGCTCGGCGGCGATCTCGGTGGGGCCCAGGCCGCGGTTGATCAGGCGTAGGGTCTGGCTGTCGATGAAGGCGTACATGTCGCGCTGATCAGCCAGGTAGTCGCGGATCGCTGCGCCGCCCCAGGTCGGCCAGTGGTGTTGGGCAAACAACACTTCGGCCTGCTCGCCATAGCGCAACAGCGATTGGTCGAGGTAGTGCGCCCACACCTTGGCATCGCGCACCTGGGCACCGCGCAGGGTCAGCACATTGTGCTGCACGTGCGAGGCGTTCTCGGCCATGCACAGGGCCTTGAACTGGGGGAACCACAAGTTCATTTCAGCAGGCGCTTCGGTGCCAGGGGTGAGCTGGAACTCGATGTCGACACCATCGATGCGCATGGTCTCGAAGGGCTGTTCGATCAGCCGGGTCGGCGCAATCAGGCTGACGGTGGCATTGGCCGGCACACCCTTGCCCAGCCCGGCATCAACCTGACCGCGTGGCCCACGTGGCAGTGGCGCGCCGTACATGTACTGCGCACGGCGCTTCATTGCCGGCCCGGCCAGCACGTTTTCGCTGACGGCATGTTCGAAGAAGCCCTGCGGGGCGATGATCTGCACCTTGCCCGCCTTGACGTCGGCCGTGTCGATCACCCCACGCACCCCCCCGAAATGATCGACGTGCGGGTGGGTATAGATCACCGCCACCACCGGCCGCTGCGGGCGATGGCGAAAGTACATGGCCAACCCGGCCCTGGCGGTTTCCACCGACAGCAGCGGGTCCATCACGATCAGGCCGTGCTCGCCTTCGATCAAGGTCATGTTGGCCAGGTCCAGGCCGCGCACCTGGTAGATGCCTTCGCTGACCTTGAATAACCCGGCAAGGGTGTTGAGCTGGGCGATGCGCCACAGGCTCGGGTTGACCGTGGCCGGTGCCTCACCTTTCAGGAAGGCATAGCGCTGCAGGTCCCAGACGGTTTTGCCTTCGGCATTCACCACGGGCTGGTCGACGGCTTCGAGCAGCCCGCGGCGGGCATTGTCGAAGTCGCTGCGGTCGTTGAACGGCAGGCGCTGCAACCATTGCTGATTGCTCTGGCGGGTGAAGTCGCTGGCGTCCTTGGCCGGCCCGTCGGCCAGCGCCGCGTAGGGCAGGGCCAGGGCCAGCAGGCATGGCAGTGTGCGTAGGCGCATGGGGTGGTCCTTGTTGTTCTGAGGGCAAACACTCTAAGGACAGAATCCGCTGGCGAACCAATACCACTCTTGCATGGCCAGCCATGCCCAAATGCGATGGCTTAGCCGGCACCAATGTCCATGATGCGCCCCACCAGCCAGGCCAGTGCCGGGTCGTGCTGGCGATGGGCAAGGTACACCAGCTCCAGCTGAAAGGGCTCCAGGGCGAACGGCAGGTCGAATACCTGCAGTGGCAGCAGCCGGGCGAAATGGTGGGCCAGGGCGGTGGGCAGCACAACGCACAGGTCGGAGCTTGCGGCCAGGTGCGCGGCCTGCAGGTAATTGGGCGTGGTGTAGACGATGCGCCGGGCCAGGCCCTGTTCTCCCAGCCACTGGTCGACCATGCCACGGGTCTGGCCACCGTGCACCCACAAGTGGCGCAAAGCGAGAAACGCTTGAAGGTCGAGTGTGCCATCCACTTCGGGGTGGCCCTGGCGCACCGCCACGTGCAGGGTTTCGCTGCGCCAGTGGCGCCGCTCGTAGCGCGCCGGCACCTCATCGAAGCGCCCCAGCACCAGGTCGAGTTCGCCGCGATCGAGGGCTTCGGCGGGCAGATTGGGCGTGAGGTGCAGCACATCCACGCGCAGATGCGGCGCCTGGGTTTGCAAGGTGACCAGCAACTTTGGCATGCACAGCTGTTCGGCAAAGTCGGTAAGGGCAATGCGCAGTTGCCGGTGGCTGAGTCGGGGGTCGAAGCTGTCGGCGGCGCCAAGGGTCTGTTCGATCTGCAGCAGCGCCGCGCGAATCGGGCCTTCCAGGGCCAGGGCGCGCGGGGTGGGGCGCATGCGCCGGCCCACGCGCACCAGCAGCGGGTCGCCCAGCAGGTCGCGCAGGCGTGCCAGCGCATTGCTCACCGTCGGCTGGGTCAGCGCCAGGCGCTCGGCAGCACGTGACACGTTCTGTTCACGCAGCAGCATATCCAGGACGCGCAGCAGGTTGAGGTCGAAGTTGATTATATTCATGCGAAGAATACATGGGATGGAAAATGAGAATTTCCAAAATAGTAGGCGCCTGACTAGGGTGAGGGCAATGCCTTCACAACTTGAATCAGGAGCGTCCCCAGTGAGTACTCCCTACAACGTTCAGCAGGTGGCGGTGATCGGCGCCGGCACCATGGGCCGCGGCATCGTCATCAGCCTGGCCCGTGCAGGCCTTGCGGTGCTGTGGCTGGACAACGACCCCAGCGCCACCGAAGCCGGCCTGGCGATGATTGCGCAAACCTGGGCACAGCAGGTTGCCAAGGGCCGTATCGATCAGGCCGAGGCCGACGCTTGCCTGGCGCGGGTGCGCCAGGTAAGAGCCTATGACGACCTCGCCGAAGCCGACCTGGTGATCGAAGCGGTATACGAGAACCTGGCGCTCAAGCAAGTCATCTTCCGTACCCTGGACAGCACGCTCAAGGCCGACGCCATTCTGGCCAGCAACACCTCGGCACTGGACATCGACGCCATCGCGGCCGTCACCCGCCGGCCCGAACAGGTACTCGGGCTGCATTTCTTCAGCCCGGCCCATGTGATGAAGCTGTTGGAAGTGGTGCGCGGCGAGCGCACTTCGCCTGCGGTGCTCGATGCGGCCCAGGCCCTTGGGCAGCGCATGGGCAAGGTAGTGGTGGTGGCCGGCAACTGCCCGGGCTTCATCGGCAACCGCATGCTCGCCAGCTATGTGGCCGAGGCGCGCAAGCTGCTGCTCGAAGGCGCCACGCCGCGGCAGGTGGATGAGGCGCTGCAGGCCTTCGGCATGGCCATGGGCCCGTTTCACATGTACGACGTGGTCGGCATCGACCTGGAGTGGCGTGCGCGTCAGCTGGCCGGTAAAGACATGGATGCGCCGTTGGTACAGGTCGACAATGCCCTGTGCGCGCTGGAGCGTTTCGGCCAGAAAAGCGGCCAGGGTTACTACCGTTATGCCCACGGCAGCCGTGAAGCCGTGCACGACCCAGAGGTCGATGCGCTGGTGCTCAAAGTCGCCCAGGACCTGGGCGTGCACCGGCGCGCGATCGACGACGAGGAAATTCGCGAGCGCTGCCTGCTGGCGTTGGTCAACGAGGGCGCGAAAATTCTTGAGGAAACGGTGGCCAGCTGCAGCGCTGACATCGACCGGGTGTACCTGCATGGCTACGGCTTCCCGAACGAGGTGGGCGGGCCTATGCGCTGGGCCGAACAGCAGGGGCTGGGCGTGCTGCTGGCACGCCTGGAACGCTTGCAGGGCCTGTTCGGCGAGCACTGGCGCCCGGCCGGGTTGCTGATGCGCCTGGTGGCTGAGGGCAAACAGCTGGCCGACGTCCGCGAGGGCCGCGCATGAACTACCGAGCCCCCCAGCGTGACATGCACTTCGTGCTGCACGAACTGTTCGATGTGACGGCGCACTGTGCCCGCCTGGGCAATGAACTGGATCGCGAAACCATCGATGGCATTCTTGAGCAGGGTGCACGCTTTGCTGGCGAAGTGGTTGCACCGCTCAACCGCCGGGGCGATGAGCAGGGCTGCCGCCTGGAGCAAGGCAACGTGCGCACACCGGATGGCTTTCGCCAGGCTTACCGGCAGTATGTGGAGCAGGGCTGGGGTGGCATGACCGGCCCGCTGGAACATGGCGGACAGGGCTTGCCGCAAATGGTTTCGGCCTGCTTTCACGAAATGCTGATGGGGGCGTCGCTGTCGTTTCGGATCTATTCCGGCCTGACCGAGGGCGCCGTGCTGGCCTTGCACCGGCATGGCAGCGCCGCCCTCAAACGCGATTACCTGGGCAAGCTGGTCAGCGGCGAATGGGCCGGCACCATGTGCCTGACCGAGGCGCAGGCCGGTACCGACCTGGCGCTGCTGCGTACCCGTGCCGAGCCGCAGGGCGATGGCAGCTACCGCATCAGCGGCAGCAAGATCTTCATCAGCGGCGGCGACCAAGACCTCACCGACAACATAGTCCACTTGGTGCTGGCGCGCCTGCCGGATGCGCCGGCCGGCGTGCGTGGCATCAGCCTGTTCCTGGTACCCAAGTTCGAATGTACGGAAGGCGCAGGGCTGGGCCCGCGCAATGCGGTCGAATGCGGCGCGCTCGAGCACAAGATGGGCATCAAGGGCGCGGCGACCTGCGTGATGAATTTCGATGGCGCTCGCGGCTGGCTGCTGGGGGAGGCCAACCAGGGCCTGGCGTGCATGTTCACCATGATGAACGATGCGCGCTTCCAGGTCGGCCTACAGGGGCTGGGCATCGCCGAGGCGGCCTTTCAGGGAGGCTTGGTCTATGCCCGCGAGCGCTTGCAGTCGCGCAGCCTGGCGGGGCCGGTGGCCCCCGAGCGCAGTGCCGACCCGATCATCTGCCACCCTGACGTGCGGCGCATGCTGCTGACCCAGAAAACCCTCAGCGAAGGTTGCCGCATGCTGGCGGCCTTTGCCGCGCAAGCCCTGGACCTGGAGCACGGCGCCTTGCAGCCTGAGGTGCAGGCGGCTGCCGGCCGCCGGGCGGCGTTGTTGATCCCCATCGTCAAGGCCTTCCTCACCGATGTCGGGCAGGAGACTGCCAGCCTGGGCGTGCAGCTGTACGGCGGGCACGGCTACATCCGCGAATGGGGCATGGAGCAACTGATGCGCGACAGCCGCATCACCCAGCTGTATGAGGGCACCAATGGCATTCAGGCGTTGGACCTGGTTCGCCGCAAGCTGCTTGGCGACGGCGGCGAGCAGCTGCGCCTGCTGATTGATGAGTTGCTTGAAGCGGCACGCACCTGCCGCGCAGACGCGCTGGACGGCATGGCCCAGGCGGTTGCCCAGCGCCTGCAGGAATGGCGCAACCTGAGCGCCGAGGTGCTCGACGCCTGCCGCTGCGACCCGCAGGAAATCGGCGCGGTGTCGGTGGATTTTCTCGCCTATTCGGGCTATGTGCTGCTGGCCGCGTTGTGGCTGCGGGCGGCCGAAACCGCCAGCGCGGCCTTGGCCGCAGGCAGCCAGGACAGCGCCTTCTACCAGGCCAAGTTGCAGGCTGCAGCCTTTTACTGGCGGCGGCTGTTGCCGCGCGCGAGTGCCCACTGCGAGGCCTTGCGCGGCGGCGCGCAGTGCCTGATGAGCCTGGATGAAGCGCACTTCGCCTTTTGACCTGGCCCGGCTGTTCACCCACAAGAACAAGAGGAACATGAGCATGCAGCCTTTCAGTTTTGCCACCACCCCCCACCTGCTCTGCGAACCTGGCGCTGCCGGGCGCCTGGCGCAGCTGTGCCAGCAACGCGGCGTGCGCCGCGTGCTGATCGTGACCGACCCGGGTATCGTCAACCTGGGCATGCTTGATGACTTGCTGCCAGGGTTCACCCAGGCCCACCTGAGCGTGGCGATCTTCAGCGAGGTCAGCGCCGACCCCAGCCATGCCTGCGTGCTGTCGGCCGTCGCTCGGGCACGGCACATCGGCGTCGAGCTGATCGTTGGCTTTGGTGGCGGCAGCTCCATGGATGTCGCCAAGCTGGTTGCGCTGTTGGCGCACCCGGCCTGTGACCAGACCCTGGAGGCGGTCTACGGCATCGACCAGGCCAGAGGCCAGCGCCTGCCGCTGATCCAGGTGCCGACCACCGCCGGGACAGGGTCGGAGGTCACACCCGTCGCGGTGATCACCACCGGCGAGGCGGCCAAGATGGCGGTGATTTCACCCCTGTTGCTGCCCGACCTGGCACTGCTCGACGCCGAGCGCACCCTCGGCCTGCCCCCGGCGATCACCGCCGCCACGGGGATCGATGCCATGGTCCATGCCATCGAGGCCACTACCAGCCAGTTCAAGCGCAACCCGCTGTCCAGCCTGTTGGCCCGTGAGGCGCTGGCGCTGCTGGCCGGCAACCTCGACCAGGCGGTGCACAACGGTGGCAACCTGGGGGCGCGCCAGGCCATGTTGCTGGGCGCCTGCCTGGCCGGGCAGGCGTTCGCCAACGCGCCAGTAGCGGCGGTGCATGCGCTGGCCTACCCGTTGGGGGCGCGTTACCACGTGCCGCATGGGCTGGCCAATGCGCTGGTGCTGCCCCACGTGATGCGCTTCAACCGGTGCGAAGCGTTCGCCGACTATGCCGCGCTGGCGCCGGCACTGCTGGGCGAGCGGCTGGTGCCGGGCGATCCCCATGAGCTGTGCAACCAGTTCATCGATGAACTGGAGCAACTGGCGCCACGCTGCGGCCTGCCCAGCCGGCTGCGAGATGTCGGGGTGCCGCGGCACAGCCTGCCATCGCTGGCCGAGGATGCCCTGCAACAGCAACGGTTGCTGGTCAACAACCCGCGCAAGGTCGCCCTCGACGACGCATTGGCCCTCTATCAGGCGGCGTTTTGAACATGGCCAGGGAACGCCCGCTGCGCGGCGCCTACCGCCACTTTAAGCCGATCACTACGCGCTGGCACGACAACGACTTGTATGGGCATGTGAACAACGTCGTTTATTACGGGTTTTTCGACAGTGCCGTGAATACCTGGTTGATTGAGCACGCCGGCCTCGATATCCACCACGACCCGGTGGTGGCCTACGTGGCCGGGTCCGCCTGCGACTATTTTGCCGCCGTCGCCTTCCCGCAACGCATCGAGGTAGGCATTGTCGTCGAACGGTTGGGCAACAGTTCGGTGCACTACGCCCTGGCCGTGTTCGTCGAGGGCGAGCCCGAGGCCTGCGCCGCTGGGCGTTTCACCCATGTGTTCGTCGATCGCCGCAACAACCGCCCGATCACTATTCCCGCCAAATTGCGCAGCGCCTACGAAAGACTGCTGCCGGTGTAATTGCCCAAGGAGAGCCGTTTCATGCAAGACGCCGTCATTGTATCCACCGCGCGCACGCCCATCGCCAAGGCTTGGCGCGGCGCGTTCAACGACCTCACCACCCCCAGCATGAGCGCCATTGCCATCCGCGCCGCCGTTGAGCGCGCCGGCGTGGAGCCGGGCGAAGTCGAGGACCTGCTGCTGGGCACCGCCATGCAAAGCGGGACCGCCGCCATTAACCCGGCGCGCTTGTCGGCCCTGGCGGCCGGCTTGCCGCAGTCGGTGGCCGGGCAGACCATCGACCGCCAGTGCGCCTCAGGGCTGATGGCCATTGCCATCGGCGCTCAGCAGATACGCGGCGAGGGCATGCAGGTGGTGGTCGGAGCCGGGCAGGAGCAGATCAGCCTGGTGCAGCAGGCGCACATACAGGCCGCCAATGCTGCCCAAGACGCCACGGTGCGGCGCCTGTGCGAGCACGCCTACATGCCCATGCTGCACACGGCCGAGCTCGTCGCCAAGCGCTATGGTATCGACCGCCATGCCCAGGACCATTACGCCTTGCTGTCGCAGCAGCGAACAGCGGCAGCGCAGGAGGCCGGGCTGTTCGCTGATGAAATCGTTGCAGTAACGACGCAGCGCAAGGTCATCGACAAGGCCACTGGCGTCCAGTCCCACGAGCGCATGCACCTGAGCCAGGACGAAGGTAACCGCCCGCACACCCGGCTGGCGGACCTTGAGGCACTGCAACCGGTGATCGAGGGCGGCTGCGTGACTGCGGGCAATGCCAGCCAGTTGTCCGACGGTGCCAGCGCTTGTGTGCTGATGAGCGGTTCCCGGGCGGCACGCGCAGGCTGCCAGCCGCTGGGGCTGTATCGGGGCATGGCGGTGGTCGGCCTGGCGCCGGAGGAAATGGGCATTGGCCCGGTGCTGGCGATACCTCGCCTGTTGGCACGCCACGCGTTGCGGGTCGAGGACATCGGCTTGTGGGAGATCAACGAGGCATTCGCCTGCCAGGTGCTCTACTGCGCCGAACACCTGGGCATCGACCCAGCGCGGCTCAACGTCAACGGAGGGGCGATCGCCATCGGCCACCCCTATGGCATGAGCGGTGCGCGCATGGTCGGACATGCCTTGCTTGAAGGCCGCCGGCGCAAGGTCCGCTATGTGGTGGTGAGCATGTGCGTGGGCGGGGGCATGGGCGCGGCAGGCTTGTTCGAAGTGCTCTGAAGCACCGTCATCGAGCCATAACGAACCGGCATGGCATTGATCCGAAGACGCTATTTGTGCGCGTAATCAAACCTACCTGATACTGCTCGTCACCGACACCGCCGGCCTGGACGTCCGGCGCGTCCGCGCTGAACCCATCATTTCCCTCTCTAATAAAACAACAAGAGGTTAAGAGTGAGCGCAACCCTTCCATTCTGCCGGCGCCAGGCGCCGCTGGCGGCCCTGTGCTGCGTGCTCGCAACCCCGGTTGCGGGCCTTCAATTCGACGTTGGCCCGCTGCAAGGGCGTTTCGACTCGGCGGTGTCAGTGAGTACCGCCGTCAGCACTGCCAACCCCGACAAACAGCAGTTGCAGGCAGCCAATGGCAACGACGGGCGCCGCAACTACCGCTCGGGCGATGTATTTTCGGCGATGCTCAAAGGCACTCACGATCTGGAGCTGCGCCGCGATAACGCGGGTGTATTCCTGCGTGGCACCTACTGGTACGACACCGCGCAGCGCGACCACAGCCAGCGGGCCGTCGACATCGACGACCGCAACCGCCAGGTTTCGGCTAAAACCGCGGGGGCGGAGCTGCTCGATGCGTTCGCCTATGGTCTTTACGACATTGGCGGTGAGCCTGGTTCGCTGCGGGTGGGCAAACAGGTGGTCAACTGGGGGGAAAGTCTGTTCATCCAGGGCGGGCTGAACGTGATCAGCCCCTTCAACCAGGCTGCGCTGCGCCGGCCGGGCTCGGAAGTGAAAGACGCCCTGGCGCCGGTCAACCTGCTGTATGTTACGCAAAACCTCAACCAAGCGCTGTCTTTCGATGCCTTCTACCAGCTGGACTGGGAGCAGACACGGCTGGAGAACTGCGCAACGTTCTTTTCTGGCAACGACTTCATGCCCGAAGGCTGCCAGGGGCTGGATGTCGGCGGGCAGATGGTGACCAACCCGTCCGTGTCGACCGCCCTGGCCCCGTTCGGTGTGACGCTGTCGGAGGAGGGCGTACGGGTGCCTCGGGGGGCCGACCAGGATGCACGCAACAGTGGCCAGTGGGGTTTTTCGCTGCACTGGTACGTTGAACCACTGGATACCGAGTTCGGCCTGTTCGCCGCCAACTACCACAGCCGCTCGCCATACCTGGGCACGGTCAGCAGCCGCTATTACGCCAATACGGGCTTTGCCCGTGAACTGTGCGGCAATGTTGGTGTGGCGCTGGCCAATTGCGGCGCCTTTCTGGCGTCCAGCAACGGGCAGACCCTGGCCGGCGCGCTGCGTATGGGCACCTCGCAGTACAGGGCGCAATACCCCGAGGACATCCGCCTGTACGGCCTGACCTTCGCCACCACCTTGCGCAACGGTGCCGCCGTGCAGGGTGAGCTGAGCTACCGGCCGAACATGCCGGTGCAGCTCAACGGCAATGATGTGCTGCAGTCATTGCTCAATGCCCCCGGCCGCAGCCCGCTCAACGCCGACGGCCTGCGCCCTGCGACCGACAACACACCCTTCGACGGTTACCGGCGCAAGGAGGTGACCCAGGCCCAGGTATCGGCCGTGCAGGCGTTCAGCCAAGTCATGGGCGCTAACCAGCTACTGCTGATGGGCGAGGTGGGCGCCACCTATGTAGGCGGGCTGGAAGGGCGCTTCGGGCCGCGTTATGGCCGCTCCGGTGCCTATGGCAACGGCGAGCTGGCCGACAACAGCCTGTGCCTGGCGATCTCGAAAAGCCCGGGCGACTGCAACGACGAGGGCTTTGTCACCCCCTTTTCCTGGGGCTACCGCCTGCGCGCAACGTGGAGCTACCCCAACCTGATCCAAGGCCTGGACATTCGCCCAGGCCTGGCCTGGGCCCATGATGTCAAGGGTTACTCACCGGCGGACAGCTCGGCCTTTAACGAAGGCTCGCGCTCGATCAGCCTGGGCGTGGACGTCAGCCTGGCCAGCCAGTACTGGGCCAGCCTGGCCTATACCGATTACCTCGACGGCGATTACGGCACCCGCGGTGACCGGGATTATGTGGCGTTCAGCGTGGGCGCCAACTTCTAGTGCAACCAAGGAGCAAGACCATGTTCAAGCGCAGCATGAACCCTTCATCCGCCAACCTGACGGGTATCGCCCTGGTGCTGGCGGGTGCCCTGGCCCCAACCCTGGCGGTCGGTGCGCCGACCGGGCAGAGTGTGATGCAGGGGTTCCCTCCAGCGCCGGAGTTGCGGGTCAACCAGGCCAATGCCTTTCAGCCACCGTACTTGCGCTGGTCGATGCGCCACGCCCGTGAGGTGTCGCCCACCCGTGGCATCGCCCGGGCGGCCACACCGCTGAGCTTGACCGAAGGCCGCGCGGCGGCGCTCGACCAGCTGGCCTTCAGCGCCGGTGACCAGCCTTTGACCTTGGCTGGCTACCTGCAGCAAACCAGCACCGACGGGCTAATCGTGCTGCACCAGGGCAAGGTGGTGTACGAGCGTTATCTGGAAGGCTTCCAGCCCCGCCAGTCCCATATCTGGGCGTCGATGACCAAGTCGGTCACCGGCCTGATCGCCGCCCAGCTGATCGCCGAAGGTGCGCTGGACCCGCAGCGTACGCTGGCGCATTACGTGCCGGAACTGCGCGGCACGCCGTTTGGCGAGGCGACGGTGCAGGCCAACCTGGACATGCAGGTGGCGGTGCAGTACCCCGCGCAGATGCCGCCGGACCTCGGCCTGTTTGCCGCTACCGGCCTGATACCGCGGGGCGAGGGCATGCCGGGGGATATCTACAGCTTCCTGCGGCAGGTGCAGCAGGCGCCGAACACCGCTGGCCAGGCGCCGTTCTTCTACCAGAACGGCTCGCCGGAAGCGCTGGCCTGGGCGTTGCGGCGCGTCACCGGGCTCAACTGGGCGCAGTTGGTCGAACAACGGTTGTGGTCACGCTTCGCCGAGGACGATGCCTATGTGCAGGTCGACCCGCTCGGTACCGAAATGGCCAGTGGCGGCATCAGCTGCAATTTGCGCGACACCGCCCGCTTCGCCGAACTGGTGCGCCGCGAACTGGCCCGTGATGCCAAGGGCGACAGCTTCAACCAGGCTGTGCACAGCACGTTCCAACCTGCGGACCCGGCAGTGTTCGCTCAGGGCAACCTTGGCCCTGGCCGCCCTGGCTACAGCTACCGCAATTACTGGTACCAAAAAAACGATGTCGACGGTTCGTTCGAGGCCAGCGGGCGCTTCGGGCAGAAAATCTACATCAACCCCCGCCGCGAACTCGTAATCGTGAAGCTCTCAGCCACCGCCGACCAAGCCCGTCGCGCTACGCGTGCTGACGGCAAGGTGAATGCCCCCACGCGCGTCGTGGACTCGCCGGCTACATTCAACAGCATGGTGGGTGCGGTGCTGGCGGCACTGCCCGGTTGAGGTGTAGGGGCCGGCAGGGGCGGGTTGCATGCTGAAACCCCTCAGTGCGGGAGGTCTTTTATCGACCCAAAACAGCCGCTGAAAAAACAACCTGTTCGGGGACGCTACACGCACACTGTGGGAGCGGCTTTAGCCGCGAACACCGGCAAAGCCGGTGCCAGCCACCGCGTCGCCTGCTCCGCGGCTGAAGCCGCTCCCACAGGAATCGTGGGTAGCTGGCAAGCGGTATTTGAACGGTGGCAGCTATCGACCCATAGCTGCCGCTGAAATAAAAATGAGCCGTTCAGGAAGCCTACGCGCACGTTGGTTCAGCCCAGAATGAAAAGGCGCCTGCTGTTCCCAGCAGACGTCTTTGGTTGCTCAGTCGGCACCGTGCCCGACGGCGCTCAATAGTTCCAGAACCCTGCGATCCAGCGGAACCCATCTCCGTCGACCGCCACTCGCCCTACAGAGGGGAATGGCAAGTGTGTGGCAACGAACAGCTCGCCACTCGCCGCGGCAGCTTGCAAAAGCGCCACCCGTACCCGTACCGACTCATCAGGATCGTGCTCGAAGCCGTTGTGCCAATCCGGGTGATCAAAGGCTACCGGGAACAGCGCATCGCCGGCGAATGTCAACCGCTCTGCGCCCGAGTTGAGATACACCACGCAATGCCCCGGGGTATGGCCGCCGGTAAGGCTGGCGACCACACCGGGCGCCACTTCATGCTGGCGTTCGAACGTGCGGATCCTGCTGCCATAGGTTTGCATGAACGCCGTGGCCGTGGACCGCAGCACGTCCGGCACCGGCTGTGGCATGTCTGTCTGCGAGAAATCCGGTGCGGCCCAGAAGGCGACCTCGGTCGCGGTGACATGAATTTTCACGTCCTCACGCAAGCGGTTTTTCACCTCATCCACCAGCAGGCCGCCGATATGGTCCATGTGCATGTGGGTAATGACGATATCGGTGATCGATTCCAGCGCGATGCCGGCAGCCGCCAGCCGTTTCGGAAACTGCCCGGCCCGCGGGAAGCCGGGGAACTGCCCACCCAGCCCTGCATCCACCAGGATCACCTGCTGACCGCTGCGCACCAGCAGGACGTTCAGGGCCCAGTCGAAGTTTTCCGGCCCCAGGAACATGTCCTTGAACCAGGCCGCGCGGGCAGCCGGGTCGGCGTTGGTCGACATGGTCTGGGTGGGCAATGGCAGTACACCGTCACTCACCACCAGCACATCGATGTCGCCGACTTTCACGGCATAGCGCGAGGGCACCAGTTCTTCAGTCTCGCTCGGGACGACAGTGTTCATTGGCATTGTCATGGTCGTTCTCCTGCTCGAATGGATAGGTTCATGCCACTGGAATCGACGGGTCGGCAGCGGCCAGGGCGGTGGCGCGTTCGGCGGCCGGTGGGTAGATCCATACGGTGTTGATCTGGGTCTTGAGTTCCTTGGCTTCGCCTTTCACCAGTTTCAACTGACGGTCCCAGCCTTCGCTGTACACGGCGCCCCATGCACCCAGGTCCAGGCAGGTCACGTACTTGGGCTGGCGATAGGGGGTGGGAGCCACACCCAGCAGGTCGGCGGCGGCATTGTTGCCGGCATGGCGGCCGAGGCAGATGGCGTGCTGGCAGGACATCACCGCGAAATTGCCGATATCGTCGGTGGCGGCATAGGCCACATCGCCCGCGGCGAATACATCGTCCAGGCCACGCACCTTGAGGTTGCCGTCCACATGCAGGCGGCCCTGGTGGTCGCGTGCGCTGGTCAGCTGTTCGGTCAGCGGGCTAGCGCGCATGCCGGCGGTCCAGACCACGGTCTGGCTTTCGATACGCCGGCCATCAGCCAGGGTTACGCCTTCGGCATCCACCGCCGCTACGGTAGCGCCGACGACCCATTCGATACCCAGTTCGTCCGAGGCTTCGATGATCGAAGGCCGGATACCTTCACCCAGGGCGGCACCGATGCGCTCGCCACGGTCGATGAGCACCACCCGGGTCTTCTCGCCTTCGCCCAGTGCTGCACGCAGGCGCGCAGGCATTTCGGTCGCGGTCTCGATACCGGTGAAGCCGCCGCCGGACACCACCACGGTATTGCGGGCGGCGCTGGCGGGCCGTTGGCCCAGTGCCATCAGGTGCTGCTCCAGGCGCGCGGCCGACTCGATCTGGTCGACGTCGAAGCTGTGCTGGTTCAGGCCAGGCACAGGTGGCCGCGCCAGCTGGCTGCCGCTGGCAAGGATCAGCCGGTCGTAGGCCAGCTGCGCCGGTTGGCCCGCTTCGTCGCGGTAGCTGACGCGGCGGGCCTGTTCGTCGATGCTGTCGGCGCTGCCCTTGACGAAGTGTACGTCCACGGCGTCGAACAGCGCCTTGAGCGGGGCGAACATGCTGTGCACATCGGCTTCGTAGAAGCGCGGGCGGATGCGCAGTTCGGCTTGCGGGGCCAGCACGGTGATCTGTACGTCCTGGCGGTCATGCATGTCGAGCAGGCGCGCAGCGCTCAGGGCGCTCCAGAGGCCGGCGAAACCTGCACCAATAACCAGAAGTTGCTGTTTCATGATTGTGCTCCTGACGTGAACGGGTAAAGGTTCTGAACTTCAGCCTTGGCGAGACGCTGTAGGGCCAGTCGTTCGCTGTAGGTTGATGTTAAGCAGGGGCAGGGGCGGGGACACTTCTCCATGGGTGTGCAACGGATTACGCATGGGGCGTAAGGGGGTATACAAAGGTATCGAGGCAGCTGTTCAGTGCTGCAGGGCAGACGCGATGCAGTCCAGCAGTTGCTGGGCTTCGAATGGCTTGGGCAGGCAACTGACCACGCCCGGCATGCCCGGGGTGATGCGCGAGCGCTGGCCGGGGTGGGCGCTGATGAAGATCACCGGGATTTCGAATCCCCGTACCTGCAGTTGCGTCAGCAGTTCGACGCCGCACATGCCGGGCATCTGGATGTCGGAGATCAGGCAGCCCGCCTGACCCGGGCCATCGGAGGCGAGGAAATCACTGCCGCTGGCAAAGGTGCGGGCACGGTAACCGGTGGCACGCAACAGGCCGTCGAGCGCATCGCGCAGGGACTCGTCGTCGTCGACGACGGCAATCAGCGTTGCGGTGGGCTGCTTCATGCGCGCTTGGCTCCTGGCGGCCTGTGCCATGGTATCCAAGATACCCCGTCGCGCAGGTGGCAGAAGTATACCTTGGTATAACCGGGCAATACCTGCGTCTGGTATTGCAGTTTGCAGTGGCCAAACCGGTGAAGGTTGCCCAACAATAGGCTAGATTTTTCATCTGCCAACGACGCGGCGTCATTGCTCAAGGAGTACACATGGCCTTACAGGGCACGCATAGCTCGAATGAGCCGATGGTGTATATCGTCGATGACGACGAGGCCATGCGCCTGGCCCTTGACGGGCTGTTCCGCTCAGTGGGTTTGCAGGTGCAAAGCTTCGGCTCCACCCAGGACTTTCTGGCCTTCCCGCGCAAGGCTGTACCCGGCTGCCTGGTGCTCGATGTGCGCCTGCGCGGTGAGAGCGGCCTGGCCTTTCAGGCGCAGATGGAGCAGGGCGGGGTGCGCATGCCGGTGGTGTTCATGACCGGGCATGGCGACATCGCCATGTCGGTAAAGGCGATGAAGGCTGGCGCGGTCGATTTTCTGGCCAAACCGTTCCGTGACCAGGACATGCTCGACGCGGTGGCCAGTGCCCTGGCGCGCGACCGCGAACGGCTGGCAGGCGAGCAGGCAAACCTGGCACTGCGCCGAGCTTTCGAAGCCCTCACGCCCAGGGAGCGCCAGGTGCTGGGCTTCGTGACCGCAGGCCTGATGAACAAGCAGATCGCCGCTGAGCTGAACCTCAGCGAGGTCACCGTGAAGGTACACCGCGGGCAGATGATGAAGAAGCTTGGCGCGCGTTCGGTTGCCGACCTGGTGCGCATGGCCGAAGCGCTGGGTGTCGAGCCGTTACCGCGCACAGTCTGACACCGCCCGTATTCTTCCAACTCGAGGATGGGGCCCGGACCCATGCCAGGCAAACAGCAAATATTGTGGAACGATGGGGATCGCCTGTTTTGCCGGCTGAAGCGCCCGGACGGCACCCGCATGCTGCTGATGCGGCCGGCCAACGAACAGCCATTGCCGGCCACCGTCGACCGCCTGGCCCATGAATACGGCCTGCGCGATCAGCTCGATGCTGGCTGGGCGCTGCACCCCCAAGCCTTGGAGCGGATCAACGGCAAGCCGCGCCTGGTGCTGGGTGACCCCGGAGGCCAACCCTTGTCGGCGCTGCTGGTGGCGCCGCTGGGCGTCGAAACCTGCCTTGAACTGGCGATTGAAATCAGCGTTGCCTTGGGCCGCATGCACCTGGCCGGGCTGGTGCACCGGGACCTCAAACCCCACCATATTCTGGTCGGCTGCGACGATGGCAAGGTCCGCTTGACCGGTTTTGGCCTTGCTTCGCGCCTACCCCGCGAGCGGCATGCCCCCGAACCGCCGGAGACCATCGCTGGCACCCTGGCGTACATGGCGCCTGAGCAGACCGGGCGGATGAACCGCTCCATCGATTCACGCAGTGACCTCTATGCACTAGGGGTGAGCCTGTACCAGATGCTTACCGGCACGTTGCCCTTCCACGCCACCGATCCTATGGAGTGGGTGCACTGCCACATTGCGCGCAAACCGTTGCCACCTTGCGAGCGTGTCGCTACCGTGCCGCCGCTGCTTTCCCAGCTGGTGATGAAGCTCCTGGCCAAGACCGCCGAAGATCGTTACCAGAGTGCCGCCGGCCTCGAGCACGACCTGCGCCGGTGCCTTGCCGAATGGCGGCAAAGCCGCAGCATCATGGCCTTCAGCCTGGATGAGCAAGGCACCCCCGACCGCCTGTTGATCCCGGAAAAACTCTACGGCCGCGAACGCGAAGTGCAGGTTCTTGAAGACGCCTTCACCAGGATGGTGCGCAGCAGCGTGCCGGAGTTGGTGTTGGTCTGCGGATACTCGGGCATTGGCAAGTCTTCGGTGGTCAATGAGTTGCACAAGATGCTGGTTCCGCCGCGTGGTTTGTTCGCCAGTGGCAAGTTCGACCAGTACAAGCGTGATATCCCCTATGCCACGCTGGTGCAGGCGTTCCAGGGGCTGGTGCGCACGCTGCTCGGCAAAAGCACCGAGGTGCTGGCCGAATGGCGCTCGGCATTGCTGGCGGCCTGCCAGCCCAACGCGCGGCTGTTGACCGACCTGATCCCGGAGCTGCGCTTGATCATCGGCGAGCCCGCGCCAGTGCCGGAGCTGGATCCGCAACAGGCGCAACGGCGTTTTCTGCTGGTATTGCGGCGTTTCATCTCGGTGTTCGCCCGCGCCGAGCATCCGCTGGCGCTGTTTCTGGACGACCTGCAATGGCTGGATGCGGCGACCCTCGACCTGCTCGAAGACCTGCTCACGCACCCGGAGCTGCACTACCTGATGGTGGTGGGCGCCTACCGCGACAACGAGGTGGATGCCCACCACCCGTTGACCGCCAGGCTCCAGGCAATTCGCAAGGCCGGTGCCCCGGTGCACGAGGTGCGCCTTGCGCCCCTGGCCCGGCCGCATATCGAACAGTTGATCGCCGAGGCGCTGCACTGCCCGGCGCCCAGTGTCATGGGCCTGGCCCAGCTGGTGCAGGACAAGACGGCCGGCAACCCGTTTTTCGTCATCCAGTTTCTCCAGGCCTTGGCCGAGGAATCGCTGCTGGCCTATGACCCTGTAGCCCGGCGCTGGCGTTGGGATTCGCAGCGCATCCATGCCAAGGGCTACACCGACAATGTGGTTGACTTGATGGTTGGCAAGCTGGCGCGCCTGCCGTTGGCCACCCGGCAGGCGCTTCAGCACTTGGCCTGCCTGGGGAACGTGGCGCAAACGCAAACCCTTGCCCTGGTACTCGGCCTGCCGCCCGAGCGTGTGCAGGCGGTGTTGTGGGCTGCAATCCGGCTGGAACTGGTGGCGCACCAGGACGGTACCTGCGCCTTCGTGCATGACCGCATCCATGAAGCTGCCTACTCGCTGATCGCCGACCAGGACCGCGCTGCGATGCACCTGCGCATCGGCCGCCTGTTGGCCGAACAGGTGTCGGACCGCCACCGCGAGGAAGCCATTTTCGAGATTGTCGGGCAGCTCAACCGCGGCGTGGCGCTGATCGATGCCCATGCTGAACGCGAGCAATTGGCCGCCCTCAACCTGCTGGCCGGGCGCCGGGCCAAGGCCGCGTCGGCCTACGGTTCGGCGCTGGCCTATCTGAGGGTGGGCGAGCAATTGCTGGAGGGGCCTTGTGCAGCTCCTGCGCATGAGTTGAGCTTTGCCCTGGCGCTGAACCTGGCTGAGTGCGAGTTTCTCACCGGCCAGCTCGGGCACGCCGACGAGCGCCTGATCGGCCTGGCACAGCGCGCCAGAACTGCGGCTGAAGGCGTTGCCGTGGCCTGCCTGCACATGGACGTGTGCCTGATGCTCGACCGCAGCGACCGTGCGGTGGCGGTTTGCCTGGCCTGGTTGCGCCAGGTGGGCATTCATTGGCGCGCGCAACCGGACGATGACCAGGTGCGTGGCGAATATGAGCAGATCGCGCTGAAGGTGGGCTCGCGCAGCATCGAGCAGTTGATCGACCTTCCGCTGATGAACGACGCGTCCACCCTGGCCACCCTGGATATCTTGTGCAAGCTGTTCGCCCCGGCCTTGCAAACCAATGCCAACCTGGCCTGCCTGACCATTTGCAAGGCCGTGAGCCTGAGCCTTGAGCATGGCAACTGCGACGCCTCGTGCATGCTCTACGCCAATATCGGGCGGGTCTCCCGGCGCTATGGCGACTACCAGACCGGCTACCGGTTCGGGCGCCTGGCTTGCGAGCTGGTCGAGCGGCGCGGCCTGCAACGCTTCGAAGCCAATACGTTCCTGTGTTTCTCGATGTTCGTGGTGCGCTGGACGCGGCCGGTCAGCGAGTGCCGAGAGTTGCTGCGGCGGGCCTTCGTTGCGGCCAACCGGGTCGGTGACCTGCCGTATGCCGCCTACGTCGGCAATGGGCTGATCTCCGATCAACTGTTCAGCGGCGAACCGCTGGGCAGCATGCAAACCGAGGCGGAGCAGGGCCTGGCTTACGCAGAAAAGGTGCATTTCGGGCTGGTGATAGACTTCATGCACACGCAATTGGCGCTGATCCGCACGCTGCGCGGGCAAGCACCGGTGTTCGGGTGCCTGGACACCGAACACTTCAGCGAGGCGCGTTTCGAGCAACACCTGGACGCTATGCCCGGCCTGGCCTTGGCCGCGGGCAAGTACTGGGTGCGCAAGCTGCAGGCGCGTTACCTGGCCGGCGACCATGCGGCCGCCGAAGCCTGTGCTGCGCGGGCCAAGGCGCTGCTGTGGGTGATCGCCTCGTTCTTCGAAGAGGCGGAATACCACTTTTTCGCGGCGCTGACCCTGTCGGCCCGTCAGGGTGCTGATGAGGCAACCTTGCAAGCGTTGGCCGAGCACCATGGGATGCTGCAGGTCTGGACACAGCAGTGCGCGGAAACCTTCGCCAGCAGGCAGGTACTGCTTGCGGCAGAGATCGCCCGCCTGGAGGGGCGCCTGGTCGAGGCCGAGCACCTCTATGAACAGGCTATCCAGCTAGCGCGTGACAGCGGCTTCGTGCAGGTAGAGGCGCTGGCCAACGAACTGGCATCGCGCTTCTATGCCAGCCGCGGGCTCGCCAGGATTGCCCGGGCCTACCTTCGTGATGCGCGTTATGGCTACCTGCGCTGGGGGGCAGACGGCAAGGTTCGCCAGCTGGACAGCCGTCATCGTTATCTGCGCAGTGTCGACCCGGAGCCGGGCCCCACAACCACCATCGCCACCCCGGTCGAGCACCTGGACCTTGCGACTGTGCTCAAGGTGTCTCAAGCCGTGTCGGGCGAAGTTGACCTGCACCAGCTGATCACCCAGGTGCTGCGCACGGCAATCGAGCAGGCCGGCGCCGAACGTGGCGTGCTGGTGCGTGCCCGAGGGGAAGCGCCGCGTATCGTTGCGCAGGCAAGTGTGGCGCAGGGCGAGGTAGTGCTCTGCGACGAGCCGGTGAGCGGCACGCTGCTGGCTCAATCCGTGCTTTACCAGGTACTGCGCACTGGGGAAAGCCTCTGCCTGGACGACGCCATCGTTGATGCTGAGTTCATGGCTGACGATTACATCCGCCGTTGCCGGGCCCGATCCCTGCTGTGCCTGCCCCTGACCAACCAGGCGCGGTTGGTGGGGGCGCTGTACCTTGAGAACAACCTGAGTGCAGGTGTGTTCGACGCTGCGCGCATCGCGGTGCTGCGGCTGGTCGCGTCACAGGCCGCTATCTCGCTTGAAAACGCCAGGCTGTATCACGCGGTTGCCGAACGCGAAGCCAGGAATCGTCAGGTGCAGGCCGAACTGGCCCATGCCAATCGTGTCGCGACCATGGGCCAGCTGGCCGCCTCGATCGCCCATGAAGTCAACCAGCCGATCGCCGCCACGGTCACCAATGCCAACGCCGCCATCCGCTGGTTGGGTGCGCAACCCCCGCAGCTGGATGAAGTAGCCCTCGGGTTGGGGCGGATCATCAAGGATGCCAACCGCGCGGCGCAGGTGCTAGGCCGTATTCGCGAGCTGATCCGCAAGGCTCCACCGCAGAAGCAGGCGGTGGACATCAATGCCGTGGTGCTGGAGATGGTCGACTTCACCCGTGGCGAGGCCGTAAGAGGGAGGGCAGAGGTGCGCACCGAACTCGCCGAGTATTTGCCGAAGGTTCTGGCCGACCGGGTGGAGCTGCAGCAGGTGCTGCTGAATCTGATCCTCAACGCGCTGGAAGCCATGTCGGAGGTTGCACGCGCTCGCACGCTGCACATCAGCACGGCCATCGACCAGGACGGTGTGCGGGTGACCGTGGCAGACAGCGGGCCCGGATTCGAAGCGGAAAACGTAGAGCAGGTTTTTGAGCCTTTCTACACCACCAAGGCGACCGGCCTGGGCATGGGGTTGTCGATCTGCCGCTCGATCATCGACAGCCACGGTGGCCGTTTCTGGGCCAGCGCCAGGCAGGGCCCTGGCGCCGAAGTGCAGTTCACCTTGCCGGCGCATCCCGCGCCGGGCGCCTGAAGGCGTACTAGGCTCTGTGTGAATAGCCTTGATACTCGGTGATGCTGCGTTGAAAACAGCCTAGGAATGCGCCTTTCGCAGACGCCACCGCCCATGAACTGGAGAACAGATATGCCGGCTTGTCCCATACCGACTGACGAAACGGCGCGCCAGCGTACACTCGATGAAATGAATGTGTTGGATACACCGGCTGAGCATTACCTCGATACCCTGGTGCGACTCACTCAGGAAGTGGCGCATGTGGACACCGTGCTGATCAGCCTGATCGATCACGATCGGCAATGGTTCAAGGCCAGGATTGGGCTGGATGTAAGCGAGACCCCGCGCAATGTGTCCTTCTGCGGCTACGCCATTCTGGGGGACGACACCCTGCTGGTGGCAGATGCCGAGTACGATTCGCGATTCGCCGATAATCCGCTGGTCACTGGCGCACCCTATATCCGCTTCTATGCCGGGCACCCCTTGCGTGCTGGCAACGGCAAGGCGATCGGCACCTTATGCATGTTCGACCCTCGCCCACGCGTCCTGAGTGAGGCCCAACAGGCCAACTTCAGAGATCTGGCCACGCTCGCAGAGGGGTATCTACAACTGCGCAGTTTGATACAGGCCAACCAGGACTTGCGGCTTGAAATGGACCGTGAGCAGCGCAAGGCTTTGGTTGATCCGCTAACTCAATTATGGAACCGCGGCGCTTTGGCGGCCTTCAAGGAACGTGAACGCCGTTTGGCAACGGAAAAAGGCCTACGGCTGGGTGCTCTGTATGCTGACCTTGATCACTTCAAGGCTGTTAACGACAAGTATGGTCATGCTGACGGTGACAAGGTGCTCTGCGAGTGTGCGTGTCGCCTGCGAGCTGCGCTTCGCCCCGATGATTTGCTGGTACGCCAGGGCGGTGAAGAGTTCGTCGCATTGCTGCGTGTGAAGGACGATGACGAACTGGTGCGCATCGCGGAGCGCGTGCGCCTGCTCATCGGCAGCAGGCCGATGCAGCTTTCTGGCGGTCCACTGAGGGTGAGCCTGAGTGTGGGATGTACTCTAGTCGCCGAAAACGAGCAGATCGATGATGCATTGAAGCGCGCCGACAGCGCACTTTACGCGGCAAAAAAGGGAGGGAGAGATCAAGTTGCCTACGTGCCGCCGCATAAATGAGGTATGTTCCTGCCCCTGAAAATCGCTGGCCCGACCAATTTTCCTTTGTTCCAAGGTTGATGGCGGCTGGTCCTGATGGCGTTCATGGCTTGTTCTCCAGGTGCGGGAGGACAAGGGTCTGCTTTGGTATGGGCTCAGCGAGCTTGCTTCGTTCAGCTGAACGCCGGCTTATCGCATTGCATTCTTCGACCGATATCCCAATAATTCGTGGCTCATGATAATGATTGTCTTTTGATACAAGTTCTCAGGCGCTGCCTTTTACCATGTCGACCAAACCACTCGCACCTCTTGATCACCTCTATCACGAGCATCATTCCTGGCTGCGTCAGTGGTTGGGGCGGCGCTTGGGCTGCCATGCCGACGCAGCCGATCTTGCCCATGATGCCTTCCTCAGATTGTTGCTCAAGCCGGTGCAGCCCGTGTTCGACAATGCCCTTGCCGCCCGCGGTTACCTGCGCAAGGTTGCCAACGGGCTGTGCATCAACCTTTGGCAACGCCGCGAGATCGAACAAGCCTGGCTCGATACCCTGGCTGCCCAGCCAGAACGCTTTGCCGACTCCGCAGAGCATTGCGCGGCGGTGTTGCAGGCTTTGCAGGAAGTTGGGCAGATGCTGATCGGCCTGCCGAGCAAGGCGGCACAGGCCTTCGTGCTGGCTGTGGTGTGCCGGATGACTGACAAGGAAGTGGCTGCCGAACTGGGTGTGTCCGACCGCATGGTGCGCAAGTATGTGGCCAAGGCCATGCTCGCCTGCCTGAGCTTGCAGGCAGCGCAGGACATGACGATGTTGTGCAGCGAGCACGGCGGCTGAGATGCGCGCTCAACCATCATTCCAGGTACTGGAACAAGCTGCCGAGTGGTATGCCGAACTGCGCTGCGGCGGCGCCGACACGGCCCGCCAGCAGGCTTGGCAACGTTGGCTCGCCGCCGACCCGATGCACCGGCAGGCCTGGCAGGCCGTACAAGGCATCAGCCAGCGTTTCGAACCGCTGGAGCACCTGGCGCATCGCCGCGACACCGCCGAGCGCCTTATCGGTGCCCACCAGCGGGTGCGCCGGCGTGCGCTGCTGCGCGGCCTTGCCGCCTTGGCCGGTGTGGGGGTGCTGTGGTCTACCTGGCGCCTGACACCATTGCCGGCCTGGCGTGCGGAACTGGCCGCCGATTACCGCACCGGCACGGGCGAACTGAAACCGGTGCGCCTGAGCGATGGCACCCAGGTGTGGCTCAACACCCGCACGGCTTTCGATGTCGCCTTTTCAAGTACCTGCCGCCGTCTGCACCTCTTGGCCGGCGAGATCCTGGTGGACACCGCGCACGATGCCGAGCGCCCCTTTATCGTCAGTACCCACCAGGGCCATATGCGGGCGCTGGGTACGCGCTTCAGCGTGTGTACCGATAGCACACAGACGAAACTGTCGGTGTTCGCAGGCGCGGTGGAAGTGACCTTGGCGAACACCGGCACCAGCCGGGTGATCACCGCTGGCCACCAGCAAACGTTCGATAGCCACCAGCTAGCCCCTCCAGGCACCGCCGAACTGGCCCGGGAAGCCTGGACCGAAGGCAAGCTGGTGGCGGTAGACGTACCACTGGGCGAGGTGCTGGACGAACTGTCGCGCTACCACCACGGGTACATCTCGGTCAGCCCCGAGGTAGCCCTGCTCAAGGTGTTCGGCAACCTTCCGCTGCTCGACTTCGACGGTGCCCTGGCAATGCTCGGTGAGTCACTGCCCATTCGCGTCGAACGGCGCCTGCCGTGGTGGATCACGGTAGCGGCCAGTGGCAGCTGAAGAAATTTTCAACCTGTGGTTCCGCTTTTCATCGCCTCGCCGGGTTAAGGGATGACAACCCACCCATTACACCCAACGGGGACAAGGATCACATAATGTTTCGTCCAGCACGCGCGCCGTTTACAGCACGCCTGAGCTTTTCTGTCTGCCTGGCCGGCATTGCGGCCACCACCTGGCTGGCGACCGCACCGCTCACCGCCCAGGCCGCCAGCCGCCAGTACGCGATTCCTGCCGGGCCATTGAGCCAGGTGCTGTCGCGCTTCGCCGCAGAGTCCGGCGTCTACCTCGTGGGGTTGAGCGAACTGGCCACAGGCCGCTCCAGCCAGGGGTTGCAGGGTAGTTTCGATACCGAGAGTGGCTTTTTCATGTTGCTGTCGGGAACCGGTTTGGCCGCCGAAATGACCGGCCCAGCGCAGTACCGGCTGTACACCGTCGACAGCGCTGCCCTTGAACTCGGTGCCACTAACGTTAATGCCGCGCTGGGTACTACGGTCGAGCCAACCACCTCCTACACCACACGGGCCATTACCATAGGCAAGGGCGAGCACAGCATCAAGGAAACTCCACAGTCGGTCACGGTGATGACCCGCAAGCGCATGGATGACCAGAACCTCAACACCATCGAACAGGTGATGGAACAGACCCCCGGCATCACCGTCTCCGGGTCGCCAATGGGTGGCAAGTACTTCTACTCGCGCGGTTTCAAGATGGATGCGCCGTTCCAGTACGACGGCGTGCCGCTGGATGTCGGCGGCAGCTATGTGCAGGCCAACAGCTTCAGCAGCGACATGGCCTTCTACGAGCAGGTGGAACTGCTGCGTGGCGCCGCCGGCATGATGCAGGGCGCAGGCACCCCGGCGGGCGCGGTCAACTTCGTGCGCAAGCGCGGCCAGGCCACGCCCACGGCGACCGTGACGCTGTCCGGCGGCACCTGGGACAACTACCGTAGCCAGGTTGATGTCGGCGGCCCGCTCAATGCCGAGGGCACACTACGGGGGCGTGCGGTGGTTGCCGAACAGAAGCGCCGATATTTCTACGATTATGGCAAGCGTGAAGACCAGCTTGCCTATGGGGCGCTGGACTATGATTTCTCTGACGACACCACTGCTGGCATTGCCATCGCCTATGAAAAGCTCAACGCCACACCCTGTTTTGGTGGCCTGCCAAGCTACAGTGACGGCTCGGACATCAAGCTCAAGCGCTCTACCTGCCTGGGCGCCAGCTGGAACCACTGGGACAGCGAACGCACCTCCGTATTTGCCGACGTGAAGCATCACCTGAACGAAGACTGGGCCGTGCGCCTGGCAGGTGCCTACAGCCATAACCAGCAGGACATGAAATACGCCCAAGGCGTGGGGGTCGGTTACGTTACCCCCGGTGCCACATCATCATCGATCCAGTCGATTTCCGGCCTGTTCGACTACGACTCGGTGGACTACGGCTTCGACGGGTATCTGGATGGCAAGTTTCGCGCATTTGGCCTGGAGCATGAGTTGACCGTCGGCGCCAACACCAGCTATTCGCACAGCCATGACGTATGGGCGCTGGCGTTTTTGCAGCAACGCTCCGATGTATTCAACCCTACGCACTTCATCGAACCCAGCGACGACTACATCATCAACAACAGCTACCGTGGTGGCTGGCCGTACCCGTCGCGAACCACCGTCAAGCAGCAAGGGGCCTACGCCAACCTGCGACTGAAGCTGGCCGAACCCTTGACCGTGGTGCTGGGCGCGCGGGTCAGCGACTGGCGCTACACCAATGACAGCCATGCCTACGGCGTGGCCCCGATCGATGAGCGTCGGGAAACCGGGCAAGTCACGCCGTTTGCTGCAGTGCTGTACGACCTGACGCCCAACCTGACGGTTTATGCCAGCTACGCCGATGTTTTCCAGCCACAGTCCTATACCGATGCCAGTGGCAAGGTGCTAGAGCCGAAAACCGGCACCAACTATGAGCTGGGGATCAAGGGCGAGTGGTTCGACGGCGCACTCAATGGCTCGCTGAACCTGTTCCGTGCTTACCAGGAGCATGCTGCCGTGGCGGTCACCGACAAGAGCATCTGCGCCTCCTGCTCGGTAGACGCAGGCAAGGTCCGCGCCCAGGGTGTGGAAATGGAACTGACCGGTTCCCCCGTCGAGCGGCTGCAACTGACAGCGGGCTACACCTACACCGCGACAGAAACCTTGAGCAGCAACGTGCGCAACAGCAATGTGGCAGCGGTCGATGGCGATACCTACAACACCCTGGTGCCGCGACACGCGTTGCGAGCGTGGGGTGATTATGCACTGGCCGGTAATTTGAGCCGCTGGAGCATCGGCGGGGGCGTGAATGCACAGAGCGATATTTCCAGGTTGTCTGGCGCGGCCAAGACCGAACAACCGGGGTATGCCATCTGGAGCGCACGGGTGCAGTACCAGATCGACCCGCACTGGGCCGTAGCGCTCAACGGAAACAATCTTTTTGACAAGGTTTATTACGCCACCGTCGGTGATCGCAGTGGCGGCAACTATTATGGCGAGCCACGCAACTACATGGTGACATTGAAGGGTACTTTCTGACAGCGCCTGCCAACCGTTGCCCCCCAGCGTTGAAAGTTGAAGGTTGAAGGGATTATCCGTAATGGGTCGAATGCGGCCAGTGGCGTTTGACCGCTTTCGACCCATAGCGGACAGTCAGTTTTCCCGGGAGTTTGGCACCTGGGATTAACCCACGATTGGATCTTGCCTGTGCTTGTAGCGGATGTAGACTTTGCCTACCAATCAAGGATGCGAGTGCGCACAGACCATGACGCAAAAGGATTTCAACTACCAGCCGTTTCTGTCAGGACGCTCGTTAAGACTGGAGCCTCTCACCAAAGGTCATTTTGACGAGATGCTGGATGCAGCAAGCGACCCGAAAATCTGGGAAGGTCACCCGTCTACGGATCGCTTTAAGCGCGAGGTGTTCGAGCCCTATTTCGCAACGCTACTAGCCACTGGGAAGGCGCTTGCAGTGATAGATCTTCAACAGCAGAAAGTGATCGGTGGATCAAGTTATTACTCACCACCTGATCAATGCGACAGTATTGCCATTGGCTTTACCTTTTTGGTGAGAGAGCACTGGGGAGGAGGCAGCAATCGCGAACTCAAGCGCTTGATGGTTGAGCACGCTTTCACGCTGTACGACAGGGTGTTCTTCCATATCGCGCCGACGAATATACGCTCCCAGAAAGCCACGATGAAATTGGGTGCCGAGCACCTCTATGACGCGGAGCTGAACCTTTCAAACGCTCCAAAGCTCTGGAAGTGCTATGCGCTTACGCGCGCCCGATGGCAGCACTCTTGAGCATGGCGAGGGGTTGCGCTGAACCTCATGCTCAGGGGTAGCCTTCGACATCTACTGTCGCCGGTCACCACTGTCCGCTATCGACCCGTGGCAGCCGGTGAGCCGAACAGCAATCTTTGTGGGAGCGGGCGCGTCGAGGCGTCGAACCGCCGCGCAGAATCCAACGCGGAGCCTGGCACCGGCTGCGCCGGTGTTCGCGGGCACGCCCGCTCCCACAGAGTGCGCGTCGTGCTCACGAACTGGGGCCGCTTTGCGGCCCATCGCCGGCAAGCCCGGCTCCCACAGATACAGCGCAGGCCTGCACTCTGGTGATGATCCTGTAGGGGCAGGCACTGACAGCATTGCATGGGCGGTCTCTAGCTTGGTCGGGTCAATCGGCGCCAATGATATCCGCAGCGCAACTCTCAGTTCAGTGAGGTCCTGGATAGGTGAGCGCCTGGGCACGGGCTTACGATCTGGCCGACATTCATGCCCGCCGTTCCGCTTGGCATAGTCGTGTAAAACTTGACGCCCGACGCTACGATCATAGGCGCAACCTCACGTGTCACGTAGGGCTGGCCATTACTCAGCAGCATTTTGATCGCCTCTTCCCGATACCTGGCATTGTTCACCATCGGGGATCCAGGTACGTCGGTCAATGGCATGACCTGCACGGCCACTTGATCGGTGAAGACGTAGAAAATCTCACCGTTTCCCTCATGAATGCACCTCACATTTTCCGTTTTGATAACGTCCTTCTTGACGTATTTCCCCCATTGGTGGTCGACCAGAAGAAGACTATCCGGCGTGAGGACGCTGATACCTGGTGTGGCGTGGCAGCCCGCTGGCCCGCCGATGCGCATCCAGCAAAAACTCGTGAACGACGTGTCGGTAATCTCGGCCAGCTTGAGGTCTTCCTTGATGTGCTGCCTGGCCTCTGTCGTATTGTGCTGGATACTGCCGCAGGCGCTGAGAAGTGCGGCGACGAGAGCAATGGCGGTGCGCAAAAACATGGTCAGTCCTTTGATCGGGCATAAAAGTTGGTGGCATTTTCATGATCCTGACGACTACTGACAACTACCTGTAGTTCCCTCCCGACTCGTAGCTGACCACCACGTACGGCAGGCGAATGTTGCTGGTCGCTCAGTGAGTGCTGCTGTAAACGCCGTAACGCTGTAGTCATTTGGTAGTCATCCGCTTGCCAGGGCACTGTACTCATGTGCTCTATGAATCGATATACCGAAGGTCTGCTCAACTGCCAGTGCATGATCGCTTGGCATCAGCACTACCTGAGGCCTGGTAGTCGGCCCTGTCAGCCGCAATTGAGCATGAAGGCCGTTGGTGTCACCCAAAGTCGGTATGGCGTTGGCAAGGGATACGGCAAACGGTGGTTCAGAGGACTGATCGGGGTCATCCCACAGCTCATAGATACGTTCAAAATCTGGTTGCCTGAGTTCGACCCATACCCCAACGCTATAGGGCTCATCACGCTGCAATACAGGAAGAGGTAGCGTTGCCCGGATAAAGAATCGTTCGGCATTGAGAATGCACAAGTCGCTACTCTCTTGGACTTCAGCAGCCCTGATCTCAGTAGGGAGGGCTGCTACCAGGTCTGGGTGTAGGAAAACAAGCTCAATGTCATCGCTGGTGTGTTCCTTTCCGCATTCATTGCAGATCATCTTAAAAGCTCCTGTTGCATCTACCGGGCTTGGTGATGCCGACGCGGCGCCAGTATAAGGCTTCCCTGGAGGTGCGATATCAACGAAAGAGTCAGCCGGCAAGCATCGAAATCGTGGTCAATGCAGCGGGCGTGTCGAACCGCCGCGAACACCGGCGCAGGCGGTGCCAGGCTCCGCATTGGATTCTTCGCGGCGGTTCGACGCCTCGACGCGCCCGCTTCCACAAAGATTGCTGTGCGCCTCACCGGCTGCTATGGCTCAAAAACAGCTATTTGCGACTGACCGCTTTCCACCCATAACTACAGTTAAGGCCAAGCAGTTGATGCCACTGTCTACGCTGCTGGCTGATCGGCCAAGCATAGATGCAACTGCTCCCCAAGAACCTCAAACACCTGAACGATCCTGTTGATTTTGCGCAGGTCGTTGTGCATTGCGATCCACACGTCTACCTCAAAGCCAAAATCGTGTGGCAGCACATGTATGAGGTCGTGCGATTTTGCTATTTGCGTCGGGCAGAGTCCGAAGCCCATGCCCGCTTTCAGAGCCGCCAGTTGAGCGAGGTGATGATCAGAGGCGATGGCGAAATGCTGGTCCGCATCGCACAGGCCGGCGTCGACAAGCCGACGCAAATCCGCTGAGCGTCTGTCCGGCCCGATCAGGGGCCGCTGGCGCAGCGACAGCAGGGAGGCTGGATTACCGTAACGCTCCAGGCACCCTGCACTGGCATGGATGCCAATCCGCAAACTGCCGACACGCCGCACCGTGATATCAGCTTCATTGGGCCGCACCAGCCGCACCGCAATATCCGATTGCAGCCTGGCGATGTCTTCAAGCGCATCGCTTATGCTCAACTCAAGTTTGAGCCCGGCGTGTTCGTAATGGAAAGGGCGCAATAGGTCAGGCAATACCTCGACGCCAAGCAACTCGCCACAGGTCAGCCGGACTGTACCGTGATCCATCGACGCTTCAGAGCTGGCCATACGGTTGAAGGTTTGCGCGGCCAGATCCATGGCCTCCACATGTTCGATCAGGCGCTGCGCTCCTGCAGTAGGTGTCAGCCCCTGAGGTGTGCGGGCGAACAGACTCACACCGAGCGCGTGTTCAAGGTGGTCGAGGCGCCGGCGCGCAGTGGCCTGGGCGATACCCAGCAACTTCGCCGCGCCGCTTAGGCTGCCAGAGCGCAACACGGCGAGAAATACACGCTGGCTTTCCCATTCAATACCGCTCATACATTCTTGGCCAACAGTTGCTCCTAAATTGATCTTCTGCCCGAGCCCGTGAAAAGCGATCATTCGCCCACATTTTTCCGGGCGTCATTGTAAGGAACTAACGCATGAGAATCACCGGTCAGTGCCGATGTGGGCAAGTCACCATCGAGATCGTGGCGCAGCAATTGCCGCCGCTGTATGCCTGCCACTGTTTGAACTGCCAACGCTGGAGCGGCAGTGCTTTTGGCCTGCACATGCTGAGCCCGGCGTCGGCCGTTCAGGTGGTGGGCGAAACGGCGATCTTTGAGCATGAACACCAAGGTCAAACGTCCACCCAATATGCCTGCGGTACATGTCATACCCGGCTGTTCAACGAGACCACGGCTGCGCCCGGCATGCGAGTGGTACGGGCCGGCATCCTGGATGGCGCTGAGCGTTTCGAGCCAGTTGCGCATATCTGGACACGGCGCAAGCAGCCATGGCTGGCGCTGCCGGAGACTATCGCGCAATGGCAGGAGAGCCCGACGCCCGAAGCATTCGCCGCAGCACTAGGGTAAATGAGTTTGCCTAGAGCAGCTTGAACCCCCTCTCCGTTACCGTTTCACGCAAATCTTTACGCCCGCCCATGTACTCCATGCTCGTCATGGAATTGTGCAGGGCGGTTTTCCAGGTTTTGGCCGACATTTTCTGTTGGCTGCGGAAAACCTGGCAGGCTTGTTCATAGCCCTGTACGTAGTCTCGGTAGCCGTCCTGATTGTAGCGGTTGTAGTGCAGCACCACTGGCTGAGCTGGCCGAGGGCGGATGGCACTTGCACGGTTCGGGTCTGGATGTCCCAGAGCCATACCGAAGGTGACGAAAGCGTGCTCCGGGAGGTTGATGATGCTGGCCAGCTCCTTGGCTATATTTCGCATCACTCCCAGGTATACGATTCCCAAGCCTATCGACTCAGCGGCAAGAGAAGCATTTTGAGCTGCCAACGTCGCGTCCACCGATGCCATCAGAAACGAGTCCAGGTAATTCAGGACGAATGGATCGCCACCTTGGTCGCGGGTAATCGCAGCCGAGCGGGAGGTATCTGCTACCCAGAGCAGTAGTGCGGGAGCTTCCAGAATCCATGGAAGACTGGCAACTTTTACTTCACGCGCGACGGTGTCGTGAATCTCGTTCTTCAAGGCCATATCCGTCACGGCGACCAGGCTCCATTGGTTTAGAGCCGAAGAAGTGGATGCCGATTGTGCAGCAGCGACCATCGTCTCAATAGCCCCTTCAGGAAGCGCATCCGGCAGGAATGTCCGGACCGACTTGTGGCCAAGCATCGCCTCGACCACTGGGGTCATGATGACCTTCTCAGGCTTTACCTGGCTGCCATATCGCTGTTGAAGGAGGTGGGATTGTGCACTCGTAAGGTCGGTCATCTGCGGTCTCCTGGAAAAGTTGACCAAAGACTAACGTTGCGAGGGACAAAGATAAGCCATCAAAAAACGACTACACAATCCACAGCTGTGGACAATAGGTGATGCCTGGCTAAAATCGCTGGATGGATCATCTGAAAGCAATTCGCACCTTTCAACGGATAGTTGAGACCCGGTCGTTTACCAAAGCGGCTACTCACCTCGGTATGCCTCGCTCATCTGTCAGCAAGGCATTACAGGAACTCGAAGAGCACCTAGGTACAAAACTTCTTCAGAGAACGACTCGGACGATCGCGCTCACCACTGAGGGCAGTGAGTATTACCGCAAGGTAACGCAGTTCGTTGCGCGGCTTGACGAGGCCGAGGCTGAGCTAAGAGACATGGGCGCCGCCTCACGTGGCAGACTACGCATTGACCTTCACTCTTCACTGGCACAGTTGCTTTTGATACCGGTGCTCAAGGAGTTCAGAGCGCGGCATCCCCACATTCAGGTCGCACTGGGGGTCAGCGACCGCCCTGTCAATCTGATCGAGGAGGGCGTCGACTGCGTAATACGGGCTGGGCAGTTAGCGGATTCTTCGTTGGTTGCGAAGAGGCTTTTCACCGACAAACTGGTCACCTGTGCAAGCCCTGAATACTTGATGCAGCACGGCACGCCATCAACCCCGGCTGATCTGGAGCATCACCAGATCGTGGGCTATTTCAGCGCATCGAACGGTGAGGTCTGGCCGTTGCGATTTCGCAAGCGAGGCGCAGAGCACCTCATATCCCGATTCGACGTTGCCACGAATGACAGTGCCAGCCATATCAATATGATCATGAATGGAACGGGAATCGGACAGACGTTCGCATCTGTCGCAGCGCGGCTGTTTGAATCCGGCGTACTCGTACCCATCCTTGAAAAGCACACCTGCGCTACGATACCCATTTCAGTGATTTATCCGTCAAACAAGCAGTTGAATGCGCGTGTCCGTGTCTTCGTAGACTGGATTGTCGAGCGGCTAGCTGACGGCGCTTTCAACCTATAGCAGACACTGAAAAACTACTGGGTTCCTGAGCACGACGCGCACTCTGTGGGAGCGGGCTTGCCCGCGAACACGGGCGAAGCCCGTGCCATCCACCGCGGTGTCTTCTTCGCGGGCGCGCCCGCTCCCACAAAGATTGCTGTTCGGCTCACCGGCTGCTTTGGAGCCGGCAGCAGTCATCCGCCATTGGCGTCTCCCTCACCGGCTGCGCCGTACCACCTCCAGGATGCTCAGCCGCAACTCCTCCTTTGCCGCATGCTCAGTGATGTCGCCAGACACCGCAGCATCCGACAGTGCATCTGCGGCCCCCAACATCGCCCAAAGGCTGGCCTGGGTCATTCCACCGGGCCCGGCGAAGGGCGTGAATATTCCGGCGCATTTTTCGAGCAGCGCCTTTTGATACTGGCGTTTGACGAGATTCAATTGCGGCGAGCCGCCAAGGGCAGCCAGCACCCCGGGGATCTCACGCCCCTGGGTGCTTACGCAATCGACATAGGCGTCGGCGAAAACCCTCGCCTTGTCCGTCAACGAGGGCTCGGCAGCTGCGACAGCAGTATCGAAGCGTACGGTCTGGCGAACGTCGAAGTCTTCATAAAGTGCCGCCAATAAACCCTCTCTGGCACCGAAGTGATCGTAGACCACCGGTTTGGTGACACCTGCAGCCTCGGCCAGCCGACCGAGCGTCAGCGCATCGGTGCCCTCATCGTTTATCAGTGTCCAGGCGACTTCGAGCAACTGGCGAGCGCGCGCTTCCCTGCTGAGGCGCTGGCGCGATGGCGGGTGATGTGGCGACTTCATGCGCAGGTTTGTCGCTGCGTGGTGGCGGGTCGAGGCGCGAAGATGCTAGCGCCGATCCTGTGTGCCGTGTCCAGATGGGCCGCGGCAGAGTCCGCATCCGCGGGCAGCATCAGACAGGAGCTGTGCACCTCTGCACCGCAGTAGTCGAATATGCCGTGGTCGATCTGGGTCTTCATGGCGGGTGCATAGCCGTGGCGCATGTATGTACCCTCATTGGCGCCGCCGATGCCTACCAGGTGCACTCGCAAGTGGCGCAATTTCTTCACCACCTTGGCGTCGTTGGTTTCTTCATAGGCCCAGCCCTGCGCAAAAACGCGGTCGATCCAGCCCTTGAGCAGGGCCGGGAAGGACCACCAGTAGATCGGGTAGACGATGACCAGGGCCTGCGCACGATCAATTCGTTGTTGTTCTGACGCCACGTCAGCCGGCGCAGCAGCCTTCTTCAGAAACAACGCTTGATCCGCCATGGTGAAGCGCGGGTCGAAGCCCTCGGCAACCAGGTCAGCCAGCTCGGCGCTGTGCCCGGAGCCCGGAGCGGTGATGGCTTGTGCTATACGCTGGGCGACGGAGTGGGTCAATGAACCAGGGTCGGGGTGGGCGACGACGATCAAGCTGTGCATGGTTGGCTCTCCAGGTGGGGGGTGAGCAGCTCGCCTTTCAACAGAGTCGCTCTCTATATACCGAAAGTAACCTACCAAAAGTAACTTGTCCAGTTGCGGGCTGGCGATGCCTGAGGCCTGGCGCTTCAGGCATACCCGGAACTCAAACCCGACATGCGCGGCTGGCTCAAGGCCGATCCTTGAGCGTTTCAAACGCTTTCACCCGTTTGATCAAGCTTTTCTTGCTAGCCGAACTGGCACCGTTGAACAGGAACGAGAAGTCCGAAGCCAACGATGGGCTACCCGCAATTGTCGCGTACTGATGACACTGGTTACAGCCATCCCCCTGCACATAGGTCTCCATGGTGGTGTTGGCCACCGGCACATTGCCTTGGCTGATAAACGGCCCATACGACAGCGGTACTGTTGCGTTGAAGCCAGGTTCCGGGCTGGGCGGGTTGGGGGCGAGGGTCCACAGTACGTTTATCAGCTTGTAGTACTGGAACACCGATTGCCCCTGGCTGTGCTGCGCGAAGTTGGCTTGCACGGCGCTGTTAAGGGCTTGCAGGTCATTGGGCACGGGGTGTTCGCGGGTAGTCTGTACCGGCTGGTCGCGGGGGAAGAGGTCGGTGCAGTCCCTGTCAGGGTTGTGTTGCTTGCACTGGATACGGGCCACATTCGGTTTGCACTCGGGGCCGGTGCCGCAGTCGGGGTTGTTGAAGGCGAAGCCGTTCGGCGGGGTTTGTTGTGGCGGCACCTGGTCCGGTTCGGGCACGTTGTCCACCTGCTCGAAAGTGGTCCAGATGAAGTTGGGCGAAGCCTGGGTCTTGTTGATGATGTGCAGGCCCACCAGGCCCACCACTTCCTGGGTGCACTCCAGCGTGTCGGGGCGTTTAAGCCAGGCGACGGTGGTGAGGTAGCGCCCGAACAGTTCGGGTTTGCCGGTCAGTACCCGCCAGGCAGCCTTCAGCTCGATCGCGCCCAGTTGCTCCTGCGGTACCGGGTTCGGCGGCAGTGAGCGCATCGGTTCACCAATGGGCAGCGAGAGCCCCTCCGGTGTCGTGCCGTCCTGGTTCTGCGCTACCTTCAACTGGTTCGCGGCGTCATACAGCCCCTTGTCGACGATATAGTCGAACTCGGCTTTGCCCACTTTGCGCTCAAAGAACACCAGGTTGCCTGCCTGGTCCGTCAGCCAGCCGCCGGACGCTTCCATGACCGAGTCGGGCATGGCAGCGAGCGTCCCGGTGGACAGGTGAAAACCGTGCAAGGCGTTGATCGCGCCTTCCGAGGTGGCGTTCATGAATTTGCGTGCCCCCACCTTGACTGCCTTCAGGCTGCCCTGGGTGCTGCAACCGGACGGCACCAGGGTTTGCACGCCCCAGCCGGTGGGTGTGGGCGCGCCGGGCAAGAAAATGTCGTTGGCGTCCTTGTAGCTGGCCCAAACCGGCGCCACGCTCATGGGCTGGCCGGGCGCGGAGGGCACGCCGAACTGCGCCAGGGTGCTGTTCATGTCGGGTTCGCCCGCCAGGCTGGCGGTGGCCGGCCAACCGGGGTTGACAGGCCAGTTCAAGGCAATGAACAACTGCCAGCCAAAGCAGTTCATGAATGCCTGGCTGGTGGCATTGAAGTTGTTGACCGGCAGGAACCCACCGCTGGCCGGGTTGAACACCAGTTGCTGCTGCACACAGGCATCAGCGTCCGAAGTCATGGCCGCAGTGGCCGGTTGCAGGGCCGACAGGCACAGCAGCACGCCGCTCAGTAGCGACAGAACACTCAAGCGTAACCTGGCCATCATTGCGCTCCTTGCACGTGGTGAAGCCGCACCCGAAGGTGCGGCGTTGAAGGGGCGCAGCTCAGGCGCCGGGCACCAGCGCCAGGCCGGATTCCCAAGGGTGGTCGGCCGCGCTCACGTTCACGTCTTCGCCCGGGTTCAATGCACGCACGGTCACCAGGCCGGGTGCTGCGGTGGGGCTGACCGTGATGGTCAGAATGTAGGCCTGGGTTCCGCCAGAGTTGGTCTGGCCGGGAATGGCCGAGGCGTCGGGCAGGTACTCGGTAACCTGCGCCGTAACCCCAGGGTTGGAGAATTGCACCCTTGCATTCTGCGTGGTGGTGTCCGTGGAGGCACCTTGCACCACCAACACGAACTGGTTGCTGCTGCCGTGCGCAAGCCAGGCGGGCAGGTCGGTGGGGGACTGGCCGTAGAACAGGTCCAGCGGCAGCAGTTGCACCGGCCAGGGTTGCAGGCCGTTCACCCGGCTCTGTACGCACGGGAAGGACGCAGGCTCGGTGGTCAGCGGCTTGACGGTGACGCTCAGGCCCACCAGCAGTTGCTGGGCGATGACCCACACATAGTCAACGGGTTGGTTGTTGATGGTGATGTCGTTGATCGAGAAACCGGCGCTTTCCGGCACCTCGAACACTGCCTGCAGGATCTGGTCGGAGCCATTGGCGGCCGACTTGGCAGTGCCGCGCGTGATGCGCCAGTACTGGCTCACGTCCTGGCCTTGCGGGCCTTTCCAGCCGCTGAAGTCGGTAGGTTGTTGCAGGTACAGGCCAATGGGGTTGGTCAGTGACAACCGGTTGTTCACCGCCGTGGAGTTGGCCATGAAGCCGATGTGCGGGTCGGAGTTACGATAGTTCTGCCCATACTGCGCACAGCAGATCAGCGACTGGGCATTCTGGCTGCTGCCCACCGGGCGCAGGATGGTGGCCGCGGCGGCCAGGTACACTTCGGCGCTGAGGGTGTTGGGGCCGGAGGTCAGGTGCATCGCCCCACCGTACTGGCCGGGCACACAGGCGGTGCCGGCGTTCCATTTGTTGACCGTGTCATAGGCCGGCTTGCCAGTGGTGGGGTCCATGACCGGGTCGCCGGCCTTGCCAGTCGGGCAGTCGACGGTATAGCGCAGGTACAGGTCTTCGAGCTGCACGTTCGCATCGATGTAGTCGCGGTACAGGCCCAGTACCGCGTTCGGGTCGATCCGCCACATGGCCAGGAAATACGCGGGGTTTTCGCAGGTGAAGGTAATCTTACGCATGTTGCCGCTGGTATCGCGCACGATGGACCACTCACAGTACTCGTCAAGCCAGCCCCGTGGGCCGGAAGGCGAGAACGCCGTGTACTTGCCGTTCCAGTCGATGCTCGGGCAACGTTTGGCAGGCAGTTGCAGCAAGGTGCCTTTCTGTTCGGGGTCGTAAAGCGTGTACAGCGTGTTGTTGATGGTGATCTGGCCGTGGTCGGTCAACTCCATCACCTGGTCCAGGCTCATGGCCTTGTTGCCCAGTTGGGGAATGACCGCCGCACCGTTGTTGTAGAAGAACGTCCAGAGCCGGTTGGGGAAGGGCGCCCAGGTGATTGCAGGGGCGGTCATATCACCGAAACCTTCCACCAGCGGGTTGTAGTAACCCGAGCGGGGGGCGTCGTACAGGCCAGACCAGGGGTTGCCGATGATGGACGACTCGGTCCAGCCGGTAAGGTCGTTGTTCCAGTCGGTTTCAAACTGTGGCAACTGGTCTTCCAGGCCCAGCTTGTTGTAGTCCTTGGGGGCTTGGCCAGCGGGCGAGGTGAACTGCTTGAAGGGCGTGCTCATGTCGGTTCTCCAGGTGTGCGAGGGGTGGAGGTGGAGCAGCAGCCGGCGACCGGGGGCGGACCGGCGAGGGTCTGGCGTGGGTCGTCCCACACCAGTTGGGCGGTGAAACCGGGCAGGGCGGTATACGCGTCAGGCGTGAGCTGGCGGCCACTGTCGAGGTGGGTCACCACCAGCGACAACTGCACGTCATCGTCGGGTGCCAGGCCAAGTGCGCCAGCATTGCGGGCTGCATTCAGTGCGCGGGACACGCCGTGGGTGATGCAGCGGCCCTTGTCATCCACCAGCCCCATGCCGATACGGCTGAAGCGCCCCACGTAGTGGGGGTTGTCGGCGCTAACGTGCTGCGCAGTGGCGTCGGGCTGGTTGAGAAAGACGTCGATCAGGTAGGTGTCGTGGGTGCAGCGCACATGGTCGAACACCACCCAAGGCCCAGGCCCGGCGGCGTTTTGCACGACAGGCTCGGTTTTGGCGCTGTGCTTGCAGCAAGCAGGGCTGCTGGCCTTGGGGGCGCCAAACTGCGGGGCAACCGGCACGCCGTAGTCGTAGCCGATGTGCCGGCTGTCCTGGGCCATGTCGCCCAGGGTGGTGTAGCGCCAGGCGTCGGCGCTGGTGAAGGTGAGTTGCGTGGCGTCACGGCCGGCGAACGGCTGCAGCAGGCACTGTGTGGTGTATTGCGCCCCGGGGTGGGCCCTGATCCACACTTCGAGCACGCGGTCGATGTTGGCGTGGTAGGAGCAGAACACCGGGTCGAACGCGGTGTAGGCGTTGTCGGCCATGTCGCCGCCGATCCAGCCGTGATAGTTGTCGTGAGGTTGCTCGTACAGGCCATCGAAGTTGAGGGCGCGGTTGGGGTACAGGTTGTCTTGCTGGGGTGGGTCGAACACCGGGATGTTGGCCCACGGATAACCGGGCACGCCCTGTGGCTGGCTGAAGGTGGTGAACTTCAAAGCATCGACCACCTGCTGCTGGAAAATCTGGCTCATGCCGTAAAGGCGCGTGCGTTCAAAGCGCGATTCGTCGCCACGGGTGTAGAACAGCGGGTCACGCTGCACGTACCGGCAGTCCACCCCGTTTCCCGCGCCACTGGCGCACACTTTGGAGCAACCGTCTTTGGCGGCCGCGTAGCGCAAGGGGTTGGGGCGGGTTTCGCCTGAGTGCGGGTGCACATAGGTTTCATCCAGAAACGCCTGGGGCAGGCCGGCCTGCGGGCTGCCGTCAACGCTGGCGTTTTCGGCCATCCAGTCCCAGTAGGGAATGGCGCAGTCGATCAGTTCTTCCAGGTACAACAGGTAGGCCCGGTGCCAGAGGGCAAACGCCTCCTGATAATGCAGGCACCAGTTGGTGTGGATGTAGGCATAGCGTTGCCAGGGCGAACCGCTGTCGGGGTCGCCCACCTGCATCACGTCATCCAGGCGGGCGCGGTAAAGGTTCAGCTCCTCAAGGCTCAGGGCACGGATGTCTTGCCTTACCCGCTTGACCCGTTGGGGCAGGTCCGGTGGCGGGATACGCTCGGCCGGGTCAAAGGGCGAACCGGCATCGAGACGCCAGCCCTGGTTGACCCACAACCTGAAGGTTTCCAGCGCATCGATCGGCCAGAACTGCTGCTGGTCAAGGGTCAGCGGCATGTTGCGCGAGGCCAGGTGCTGGTAGATGGTTTCTGACCAGGTCCTGACCGAATCCGGGTCGTCCAGGTACACGAAATAGGCGTTCATGCACCCGGCCCACGAGGCTGCCACAGCCGCCCGCTGCGTGGCGGGAATCCAGTAGGGGGCAGTGAAAAGGCCGTGGATGTCCGCGGTCCATGTCGGTTTGGCAACAATCATAAGGTCCCTCTCATGCGCCCCGAAGGCCATCTCTGGCCGGGCTGCTAAGCTCAGATGATGGTAAAGATCCGGCGCGCAGGAATCGTGCAAATTGGCCCGCCCTTGCGGCGAATTCATTGCAGTTTTTCAAGGAAGACACGCGGAAAATGACAGACGCCATGGATCTTAAAATTCTGGGAAAGCTGCAAAAGGATTGCAGCCAGAATCTGGAGTTGCTCAGCGACAGCGTCGGGCTGTCTTCCACAAGTTGCTACCGGCGGATCAGGCGGCTGGAGAGCGCAGGCATCATCAAGGCCAAGGTCGCGATACTGGACGAGCGCAAGCTGGGCATTCAGGTGACCGCTTTTTTTCTGGTCAAGCTGGACCGCGACAGCTACGACATCGACCGCAAGATGCAGCACATCCTGGCCGGCCACCCGGAGATCCAGGACTGCTACCTGATGACTGGCGAGTTCGATTTCGTGATGGTTGCCAAGTTTCGTGATGCCACCGAGTACACGGACTACATCTACCGGTTTCTCGATACGTACCGGGACATACCTATTCGCACTTACTCCTCCACGCTGGTGGTGCGTACGGTGAAGAAGTCTTATGAACTGCCGCTGGAGGGGGGATTGCAGCGGGTTGCCGATGCGTGAGAGGGCGTATTCCTGCCATTGCGAAGGTGCTGTTCTTGCACCTTTTTCGAGGCTGATGCGAACCCGTTCCCTCACAGGTCGCATCAGGGCTGACAGGTGTTGGCCACAAGATATGCAGCGCCTGTGAGACCGAGCGCCGCCCGCGCGGCGCATCGCGAGCAAGCTCGCTCCTACATTTGTTTCGGGCCAATCATTCCTGCGGGATATGCGCGCGAACGCTTTGGCGCATGACTCGATATCGCGTGGTACGAACAAGGCGGTCGCGCGCGCATGGCACAGGCGTTACTGGCCCGAAACAGATGTAGGAGCGAGCTTGCTCGCGATGCGCCGCGCGGGCGGCGCTCGGTCTCACAGGCGCTGAAGATGCAGTGGCGGGCACCGGGCTCAACGGCAATTGCCGCCACGCACAATCAAACGCTGCGTGTTAACCCACCATCGACCTTGATGTTTTGCCCTGTGATGTAGGCCGCGCCTTCGCTGGCGAGGAACGCAATGGTCGCAGCAATCTCTTCGCTGGTGCCATAGCGCTTCAGTGGCACCATGTCGCGGCGTTGTTCGGTGGCCGGCAAGCTGTCGATCCAGCCTGGCAAAACATTGTTGATACGCACGTTATCCCCGGCGAAATTGTCGGCGAAGATCTTGGTGAACGCGGCGAGGCCAGAACGGAATACAGCAGAAGTGGGGAACAGTTCGCTAGGTTCAAACGCCCAGGCAGTAGAGATGTTGATGATCACGCCGCTCTTCTGCCGCTGCATGTAAGGGGTTACCAGGCGAGTCGGGCGAATGACATTGAGCAGGTAAGTGTCCATGCCCTTGTGCCAGTCTTCGTCGCTGATTTCCAGGATTGGCGCGCGCGGGCCATGGCCGGCGCTATTGACCAGCACGTCAATGCGGCCCCACTTTTCCACCACAGCGTCGACCAGGCGTTGCAGGTCTTCAACCGACTGGTTGCTGCCGGTTACACCTATCCCGCCAAGTTCGGCAGCCAACGCTTCACCCTTGCCCGAAGAGGAAAGGATACCCACCTTGAAACCATCGGCGGCCAGGCGGCGCGCTGCCGCGGCTCCCATGCCGCTGCCACCTGCCGTGATAATCGCAACTTTTTCTACTGACATATTGCCTCCAGGTCTCTCAATACGGATTGCTCGGGTGCATTCACCTTAGCAGTAGTCCCAGTGGCGAGGGAGGCAGCTGAGCTTCACTTTAACAGTAGATTAACTATCGATAGCTTGTTGCTTGAGCCAGTGCAGGACAACGCTCAGTGACTGCGCCTGCTTCATCTTGCGCGGCCAAACCAGGTAAAACGACTTGTCGAGCCTGAGCTGGTGGGTGAACACCTGCATCAGCCGGCCTGCGGCGATGTCTTCGCCGACAAATGCGAGGCTGGCCAACGCAATGCCCTGACTGTTGATTGCCGCATCAATGGCCAGCGAGGTCTGATTGAAGCGCACGTTTCTGGCAGTCGGTTGCGCATGCTGCGGAAAGACATCTGCAAGAAACCCAGGCCAGAAGTTATGGGCATCGTGAAGCATGACGAAGTCCTGAAGCCGCTCGAAGTTGACGGGAATGTCGCGGCCTTCAAACAACCTCGGGCTGGCCACGGCAACGATGCGTTGCTCCATCAACAGTTCACTGTTCAGGCCCGCGCCGATATCGGGCTTGCCATAACGCACAGCGAGATCCACGCCATCGGTACTGAAGTGAGACAGCCGATCGGTTGCCAGCACGCGCAAATCGATGTCGGGGTGGCTCTGCGCAAAGTTGCCGAGCCTGGGAATCAGCCATTTCGAGGCAAAGGTAGGGGTAACGCTGACCGTCAGGTGAGTTGCCTGTGGCCTGAGCAGGCGCGTTGCCTCGTCGATCATCGCGAGTGCACTGCGAATGCTTGCGCTGTAACCCTGGCCGGCATCGGTCAACGCCAAACCACGGGGTAGTCGTTCAAACAGACGCAGGTCCAGGCTGGCTTCCAGCCCGCGTATCTGCTGGGCAACTGCCGCCTGGGTCACGCCCAGTTCCTGTGCAGCCACACGGAAGTTCAAGTGGCGAGCCACCACTTCAAACACACGCAGCGCGTTGAGCGAGGGCAAATCAGGAAAACCGTCGGGCATGGCAATGGAAGTTCTATCGGATGGCGAGGGAGACCGCAAAGGGTGAGGTTGCCTGTTGCAACCTTACCCTGTAAACCTGCATTGATCGACAAGCACATGCGTGTGCAGGGGTTCAAGCAGCCCTTGCCTGCGCCGAGCCGGGTTCACCTATCAGGATGTCTTCAAAAAACGCCCCGACCGGCTCAGTGGGGTGGCACAGCTGTATTTCCAGTACCCACACCACCTCGCTCGGGACGATTTCCACGTCGGCCAGTTTTTCCTGCCCATACAGCACATGCGGGAAGTCGGCGATACGGTGCCCAGCCAGGTTTCGCTCCAGTTGCCAGCCTTTGGCCTGGGCACTGCGCTCGGCGAAGTCGTACAGCTCTCGCCCGGTCAGGCCGCGGCCCCAGGCATCGCGGGTTTCATCGAATACCTCGTGCAGTGCCTTGACGCACGCGTGGTGCAACTCGCGCTGGCCGAACACGAAGGTGTCGCCATAGTCGCCTTCGTAGCCATCCCAGACCGGGCCTACGTCGACCACGACAATGTCTGTGGTACGTAATACGCGTTGCAGGTCGATACCTTGCCGCGGTGTGCGCACGGTGTCGTCGCCAAAACGGATGTAGGTGGGGTGCCAGGTGTGTGACGCGCCCATTGCCTGCAAGGTTTGCGCGGCCATCTCCAGTGCTTGGGCGGTGGTCATGCCGACACGCAGTTGGCTGGCGATCGCGGCCACCGACCGTACCGACTGCTCGCGTGCGGCGAGCATGCCATCCAGCGAAAAACGAGGGCCGACTTTTTCCAGTTCCGGGTGGCGTGTATTGGTTGCAGAAGGCTGTGGCGTCATTGCACCGCTGGCGACAAAGGCCTCCGCGACAAAACGGTGGGGTTGTACGCCTGCGGCCAGGCATTGTTCGCGGGCCTGGCTGATCATCGCGGCATTGCCGCAGGCATAGACCTGGGTTTCGGCCCACTGATGCGCCTGGCCCAGCGCCACCTGCTGCACGCGTGCCTGGGCTGAAAGAACCGGGTGCCAGCAAAAGTGCGGGTATGCATGGCTGGCCTGGTCGAGAAAGTCGCGGTCATAAAAGTCTGCCGTCGATGAACCACCCCAGTACAGCGTGACATCGGTATTGCGGGCCAGGGCAGTCAGCAGCAAGGGCTTGATGCCGGCGTAGCCTGTGCCGGTGGCGAGCAGCACCAGTGGGCGTTGGTCCTCATGTTGCCAGGTACAGGCGCCCAACGGCCCCTCAAGCGTCAGCGTGTCACCCGCTTGCAGGGTACTCAGCAGGCCTTCGGTGAACAGCCCACCGCTAACCTTGCGGATATGAAACACCAGTTGCCCCTGGTCCTGGGCGGGCAGGTTGGCGATGGAGAAACAGCGGCTGTCGCCGTTGCCCAGCTGGAACCTCACGTACTGGCCAGCCCGCACTTCCAGCGGCTGATCAGGCTGTAGCACCAGCTCGACGATGTCTGCACTCAGCGCTCGCTTGCTGTGAACCTGCGCTTGAAATGCCAGTGTCGGGACGTCGAGGGACCAGCCGGGGATCTCCAGGCGCATGTCGCTGCAGGCGTGGCTCTGGCACAGCAGCATCTCGTCAGGGGCCAACGGGTAGGACGGCGCGGGGGTGTCCGCATCGCGCTGCTTGTCCTGATAGAGCCCCGACACCACCTTGACCTTGCAGGAGCCGCACGCGCCGCGGCGACAGGAGAAAGGGACCGGCAGGCCGCTGGCGAGCATGGCATCGAGCAGCAGACCCTGGCTGGCTTCGAAGGTTTTGCCCGAAGGCGACAACTCAATGATGTGGCGGCTTTGCATGAACACCTCGGGCGCAATGGGAGGTTCGATTGTTGCTATAGTCCAGGACCAGCAGAACCTCCAGATTTGGATAATTCATATGGTCCAGCTTCGCAAATGGCAGCCGTTGCTCAAGCTTGATGGGGCGCAGGCATCGTACCGGCAAATCGTCGAGGGGCTGGTGGCCGCGATCAGCGAGGGCCGCCTGCGCCCTGGCACGCCGTTGCCGGGCACGCGGGAGATGGCGAAGCAGCTGAACGTCAACCGCAAGACGGTGATCCTGGCCTATGAGGAAGCCGAAACCAAAGGCTGGCTGCAAAGCGTGCAGCGCCGGGGCACCTTTGTCAGCCAGCAGCTGGCGGGTGTAACACTTGCCAAGCCCGATACCGCGCGGCCTTTTGCCCTGGCGCTGCCAGAGGAACCTGCCGTTCCCTACTTCACGGCGAACGAACAGGCTGCCGCACAGCAAGGGCGCCCGGGTGCCTTGTTTTTCGACAATGGCGCCTGTGACCATCGCCTGTTGCCGCAGGCGGTGCTGCATCGCTATTACCGCAATGCCTTGCGCAGCAGCTTTGCCAGCAACAGTGTTCGCCATGGCAGCGAATGCAGCAGCCTTTACCTGCGCGCCGCCTTGGCTGACATGCTGCGGCACAATCGCAGCCTGAACATTGGCGCCGAGCAGGTTTGCCTGACCCAAGGTGTGCAGATGTCACTGTTCCTCGTCGCCAGTGTGTTGCTCAAGCCAGGTGATGTGGTGCTGGTCGAGCGGCTGAGCTATCCGCCTGCGTTGGAGATTTTCCGCCAGTTGGGTGCCCGCCTGGTTACCGTGGAACTGGACCATGAGGGGTGCCGGGTTGATCAGATCGATGCCCTGTGCCGGCGGCACAAGGTGCGGATGATGTACATCACCCCTCATCACCAGTTCCCGACTACCGTCAGCCTGCCGGCCGGGCGCCGGCAGCAGCTGCTGGAGCTGGCGCGCCAGCACGACTTTTGCCTGGTGGAGGAGGACTACGACTACGAATACCACTTCTCCGGGCGGCCCTATCTGCCTTTGGCCAGCGACCGCCAGCAGCGGCATGTGATCTACATCGGCACGTTGTCCAAGCCCTTGGGCAGCACGTTCCGTTGCAGCTATATCGTGGCACCGGTGGAGGTCATTGCCGTGCTGGAGCGCAGGGCAACGCTGACCCTGGGGCAGGGTGATGCGGTGATGCAGCGCATGCTGGCGGACTTGATCAATGAGGGCGAGCTGAAAAAGCACTTGCGCCGGGTCAACCGCGACTACCGTCGGCGCCGGGAGACCCTGTTGGCATGCTTGCGCGCTGGGTTCGGCGAGCAGATCAGCGTACAGGAACCGGAAGGCGGGCTGGCGCTGTGGGTGCGGTTTGGTGATGCGATCAATGTGGATCAGTTGGTCGAACAAGCGCTGGCGCTGGATCTGGTCGTGCGCAGTGGGCGGCAGTTCTCGCCGTTTGGGCATACCGAGAATGCCCTGCGCCTGGGGTTTGCTTCGCTGGATGTGGATGAAATCCGGTTGGCCACCGAGCGCCTGGTTCAAGCAGCGAAGGCAATATCCACGGGCTGAAAAGGAAATACTCGCCCGGATGTAATCCTGTGGGGGATTGCCCAGCCCATTAGGCTGCGCTGTCGCGCAGAGAACTGATGCCGAGCGCAGCGCGTACCCTGTGGGAGCGGGCGTGCCCGCGAAGAACCCAACGCGGTGTATGGCACCGGCTGCGCCGGTGTTCGCGGGCACGCCCGCTCCCACAGGGTCCCAGCTAAATCAGTAAGTGATGCGCAGTTCTATGAGAGCGGGGTTGCCGATGCGTCAAACCGCCGGGACACGGGCGAAGCCCGTGCCATTCAACGCGGTGCCTGCGGGTGAACCCGCTCTCACAATGGCTCGCGAAGATGCTGGCGCCAGTGCCAGCCCTACGAAAGCATCAGCGCCGCCACACCTTACCTTGTTCGCTGACCACCCAAGGCCTGTCAGCCGCATCCACCAACACCCCGCCAACCCAACGCGGCGCAGGGTTGCAATCAAGCCAGTGTACCTTCCCAGCAAGCACCTGTTCGGCCAGCGGCGTCAACCGCAGCAGTCGCTGTGCCCAGGCCTCTCCCGGGCCTTCCTGCAGCAGCGGTTGCGGCCCATGGATCAAGGGCTGCAGCAACACATGGAACATCATGTCACCCAGGTAAGGCAGGGGATCATCCTGCATCATCAACTGGCCAAACACGCGCCCGGCCGCCAGCTCGCCGCGTGACGCCAGTACGCGCAGCAGCAGGCGTTCGGTAAGGCTCAAGCCATCATTTGCCCCCGGCAGCTCCTGAAGCTGGCGCGCCAATGCACGGCCCAGCAACGGCAAGGCCTCGTGCTGGCGGCCAGCCAGGCTTGCCCATACCTGCGGATCGGTTGCGGTGTAGGCCGCCCATGCCTGGCGCGCAAGGGCCAGTGCATCCTCACCCAGTGCACGACGTTGTGGCCACAGCCAGGCCAACAGGTCGGGGGCCAGTTGCCCGATGCCGATGAAGCGTTCAATGCCGGGTACCTGGTCAATTTCGATCAGCTCCAGCCGACGCGGCAAGGTGGGCAGGCTGGCGAGCACACGAATCAGGAACAGCTGGTCGTAAGCGTCGGCTTCGCACCACAGCACAATCTTGCTGTCCTGGTTCAGTTCGGCCAATGCGCTGCGCTGTGCCGCCTGGCGCTGTTCAAGGTCCGGGGTGCTCAGCTTGAACGCCTGTTGTACGTAGGCACTGCGAACCTGCCAGTACTGGTCTTCGGGCAGTGCTGGCACAGGCCCCATTACCATGGGGTCGTCGAACATCTGGAAGGCGCCGGTAAACCCGGCGGTGCACAAGCTGTGGGCGATGTCGTTACCGCAGCGCCAATGCTGCACGGCGGCCTCGTCATCGGCGCGAAAGTTGGGGTGGCGTGCGGCGAAAGCCACGGCATCGGCATGGGCCTTGAGCCTTGGCCAGCTGGCAAAGCCAGCCTCGCGGGCCACCAGCCATTGGGTGTCGGCAAGCCGGTAGTCGGGGCCGGGCAGGCCAAGCGTGCGCAGTTGCTCGCGGGCGTCGTCGGCTTCGTGGTTTTTAAGTGCGCTCAGCAAGCGCTTGGCGCGTTTGCGCAAGGCAGGCAGGTCGAGCAGGCCGTGGTGGCGGGACGCATTGATGGCGGGCATGCCAACTCCTTTGGGGCTCGGTCCGCCGACAAGCCGGGAGCTGGTATGGGAATGTGATGACACAAGGCTCGGGCAACCCCTTCGCGCGGACCGCAGGCGCAGCCGGCGCCCAGGCCCCGACTTTAACGGTGCAGGGCTCCCGGTTGCAAACGATAGTTTTCCTGTAGGTTGCCATGCGCTTTATAGTGGCGGGCTCTACTCGGTTGAAGTCAAAGGAATGCCAACCATGCGCCTACGTACGCTGCTTGCGGCAATCGGCACCAGCCTGTCGCTGACCTCGGCACTGGCCGCACCAGGCCAGCCAGCGCCCCCTGCGGATAAACGTATTTCGGTAACGGTCGAGGGGGCCGGGCCAGACGTCATCCTGATCCCCGGGCTGGCCTCATCCCGTGAGGTGTGGGCGGGGCTCGCCAGCGCCCTGCGCCAACAGCACCGCCTGCACCTGGTGCAGGTTGCAGGCTTTGCCGGTTCGCCTGCCGTAGCTGCGGGGGATGGGCGCGTGGCCGCACCGGTCGCCGAAGCGGTCGCAGACTATATCCGCAGCCAGCACCTTGCAGCGCCGGCCATCATTGGCCACTCGCTGGGCGGCGAGGTTGCGTTGATGCTCGGAGCGCGCTTTCCCGAACAGGTAGGGCGGCTGATGGTGGTGGACGCGATGCCGTTCTACACCTTGCTGATCGACCCCACTGCCACCGCCGAAGCGGCCGTGCCGCAGGCTGCGGCCTTGCGCGATGCGACGTTGGCGGCCCCGGCGGAGCAGGCCGAAGCCATGCAGCGCAGCGCCATCGCCCGGTTGGTCAAGACCGAGGCGGCCAGGCCGGCACTGGCCGAAACGGCGCTGCGCTCGGACCGCATCACGGTAGCCAACGCCACCTATGAGCTGATGACCACCGACCTGCGCCCGGAACTCGCCCGCATTCGGGCGCCATTAGAGGTCGTGTATGCCTATGACACGCAGTTCGGCATTCCGGTTGAGTGGGTTGATGGCACCTTCCGCAACGCCTACGCCAGCGCACCCGGCGCCAGCTTCAAACGTATCGATGGCAGCTTCCATTTCGTCATGCTGGACCAGCCCCAGGCATTCGCCACGGCAGTCATCGACTTCCTTGGCCGATGAGGTGGCCCGCCCGGCGCTGTTGGCCGGGAGGGTCATGCCTTCAATGCGCTGCCGTTGGCAACATCTGTTCGGTTACCGCCCATAACCACTTCCTGGCGCCTCAAGCCTGCGCCGGCACCTCCGATAGCTGCACACCCACCGTCGAATCAGCGACCAGAAGTGGTGCCAACAAGGAGTACTGCCCGCATGCTTGCCAACCTGAAGATACGTACTGGAATGTTCTGGGTGCTGTCATTGTTCAGCCTGACCCTGCTGTTTTCCACCGTCAGCGCCTGGCAGGCTGCCGTGGGCAGCGACCAGCAGATCACCGAACTGGACCAGACTGCGCACCAGTCGGACCGGTTGAACAACGCGCTGTTGATGGCAATTCGCGCCAGCGCCAACGTGTCGTCAGGCTTTATCGAGCAGTTGGGCGGCCATGACGAGAGCGCTGGCAAGCGCATGGCCTTGTCGGTTGAGTTGAACGACAAGAGCCAGAAGCTGGTAGACGCATTCGTCGAAAACGCCCGTGAGCCCGCCCAGCATGCACTGGCCACCGAACTGCAGGCCACCTTTGCCGAGTACGCCAAGGCAGTTGCCGGGCAGCGTGAGGCGACCCGCCAGCGTTCGCTGGAGCAGTACTTCAAGGTCAACACCGACGCCGGCAACGCCATGGGTCGGTTGCAGGCGCTGCGCCAGCAACTGGTCAGCGCCTTGAGCGACCGCGGCCAGCAGATCATGCTGGAATCCGACCGTCGCCTGGCCCGCGCCCAACTGCTGAGCCTTGGGCTGCTGGGCGTTACATTGCTGCTGGCGGTGTTGTGCTGGGCGTTCATTGCCCAGCGCGTGCTGCACCCGCTGCGTGAAGCCGGTCGGCATTTTCAGCGTATTGCCGGGGGTGACCTGAGTGTGCCGGTACAAGGGCAGGGCACTAACGAGATCGGCCAACTGTTCCACGAACTGCAACGCATGCAACAGAGCCAGCGTGACACCCTGGGGCAGATCAGCAACTGTGCCGGGCAGCTGGACGCAGCCGCCACGGCGTTGAACGCGGTTACCGAACAAAGCGCCAGCAACCTGCGCCAGCAGGGCCAGGAACTGGAGCAGGCTGCCACCGCTGTTACAGAAATGACCACGGCGGTGGAAGAAGTTGCGCGCAACGCCATCACCACCTCGCAAACCACCAGTGAGTCCAACCAGCTGGCCGCGCAAAGCCGCCGGCAAGTCAGCGACAACATTGACGGCACCGAGGCCATGACCCGCGAGATCCAGACCAGCAGCGCGCACCTGGAGCAACTGGTTGGGCAGGTGCGGGACATCGGCAAGGTGCTGGAAGTGATCCGCTCGGTGTCCGAACAAACCAACCTGCTGGCGCTCAATGCCGCCATCGAAGCGGCCCGCGCGGGTGAGGCCGGCCGCGGTTTTGCGGTGGTGGCGGACGAGGTCCGCACGTTGGCCTACCGTACACAGCAGTCGACCCAGGAAATCGAACAGATGATCGGCCGTGTGCAGGCTGGCACCGAAGCGGCGGTGGCCTCGATGCAGGCCAGCACCAACCGCGCCCAGTCGACGCTGGACGTGACCCTGGCCTCAGGGCAGGTGCTGGAGGGTATCTACAGTGCGATTGGCGAAATCAACGAGCGTAACCTGGTGATTGCCAGTGCGGCCGAAGAGCAGGCCCAGGTGGCGCGGGAGGTGGACCGCAACCTGCTGAACATTCGCGAGCTGTCGGACCAGTCGGCGGCGGGGGCGCAACAGACCAGCGAGGCGAGCAAGGCAATGGCGGGTTTGGTAGGGGAGATGACGGCGCTGGTGGCGCGGTTCAGGGTGTAACTTACGAATCTGCAAGCAGCCCGCTCACCCTGTGGGAGCGGGCGCGCCCGCGAAGGGCCGCAAAGCGGCCCCGTCTGGATATTTGCCCTTCAGCCCGGCTGCGCCGCCAGGCTATTGCTCACATTACGCCCCAGCACCAGCACCGTGACAAATCCACAGCCCACCAGCGCCGTGGCCAGGCTCAACAGCACGGCCGTGCCCATATGGTCGACCACCTGCCCGCCGAAAAATGAACCCACGGCGATGATCACCTGGAACATGGCCACGAACAGCGGCATGCCACGTTCCACATCCTTGGGTGCCACCACGAACATCCAGATGTTGGCGCAGGCGGGGAACGCACCAAAGGCGAAGCCCCACAGCGCGATCAGCATCGCCGCGCCAGTCATGCTGGTGGCGAAGTGCGGGAACAGGGCGGTGCTCACGGCAATCATGAACGCGACCAGCATCAAGGTGTGCCGCACGCTGCGGTTGGCAGCAAAGCCGGCGAAGATGTTACCCATGAAGCCCGCCACGCCGTACAGCAGCAGCAACGAACCAATGGTAGGCCCGTCAAAGCCGGCATTCTGCTTGAAGAACGGCGCCACATAGGTATACGCGGCAAAGTGCGCCAGGCCGATCAGCAGCACGGCAATCAAGCCGACCCGTGCTTGTGGGTTGATGAACAACGCCGGCAGGTCGCTGACGCGAATGGCCTTTTCCGGCATCAGCCGTGGCAGCAGGAACACCTGTGCCAGCAGCACCGGCACGCCCACCAGTGCGGTAACCAGGAAGGTCATGCGCCAGCCCATCAGGCCGCTTAGCCAGGTGCCCACAGGCACGCCCACCACGGTCGCCAGGGTTACGCCAGCCATGATGATCGAGTTGGCCTTGGCCACGCCCATGCCATCAGGTGCCAGGCGGCCGCTGAGTGCGATGGCAGTGGCCCAGAAGCCGCCGATGCTCACACCCAGCAGCACACGCCCGACCAGCAGCAGGTTGAAGTCGCCGGCATAGGCGACGATGGCGTTGGCGATGATCATGATCAGCGTCAGGCCGATCAGCAGGTAGCGCCGGTCCAGCGCACCAACGCCCACGGAAATGATCGGGGCGGCCAGCGCGGCCATGATGCCGGGCAGGGTTACCATCAAGCCGGCCAGGCCCGCACTGATACCCAGGTCACTGGCCACGTCGTTGAGTACGCCCACCGGCAGGAACTCGCTGGTGACCAGGGCAAAGGCGCCGACGGCGACCGAGAGAATCGCCAGCCACTGCTGGGTGACGCTTTGTTGATTGTGTTCGGGGACGGCCCGAGGGGCCTGGCTGGCACTTGGCATGGTGTCGGATTCCAAGGAGGGATGTCGCCTGTAGCAGGCGCAAGAGGGGGGATTCGGCGGGGATTATAGGGGGCACGCCTGCCAGGCAGACAGGCGGCTCGGGTGATAGTAATCATCAGCGCAATCGATGAAACGCCTTGCGCAGAGCGGCCGCTATCGGCCGCGCCCCACCAGCGCCGCCCCCGCGCAGGCCATGGCAATGGCGGCAATGCCCAGCCACTGGGTCAACGTCAGCACTTCGTTGAGGATCAGCCAGCCGGCGATTGCCCCTGCTGCCGGCGAAGCGCTGAGCAGCACGCCAAAAATGCTTGGCGGCAGGTGGCGCATTGCGTACATATCGAGCAAAAACGGCACTGTACTGGAAAGCAGGGCCACGCCCAACCCTACCATGAGCACCCACGGGGCCAACAGCTCAACCCCGGCGTGGTTGACGCCAAGCGGTACCCCCAGCAGCGCCGCGAACAACATGCCGGTGGCGACAGACTGCTTGCCATGAACCGCGACTTTGCTGCCCAGCACCACATACAACCCCCACGCCAATGCGGCAGCGAGCGAGTACATGACCCCGCGCGGGTCCAAGCCCTGGCTGTCCGTCCCCCAAGGCAGCAAGGTAAGCCCGGCGCCCGACAAGGCGATCCACAGCAAGTCGATCCGCCGCCGCGAAGACAGCAAGGCCGCCCCAAGCGGGCCGATGACTTCGATGGAAACCGCAATACCCACCGGGATATACAGGAAGGCGCGATAGATCAGGATGTTCATCAGGCCCATCATCAGGCCATAGCCCAGCAGGTGCAGCATGTTGGCCTGGCGCCAGATGCGCCAAGGGCGCAGAAGCGCCAGCAAGATCAGCGCCGACAGGCCCAGCCGCAAGGCGACCACGCCCTCGGGCCCAACCAGTGGAAACAGGGTCTTGGCCAAGGCCGCCCCGGTCTGCACCGATAACAGTGCCACGATGGCAGCACCGACCGGGGCGAAGGTTCCAGCATTTTTTGCGTCCACGCGTGGCTCCAGCAACATTCGTGGCGCCATTTTAGTGCTCGGCCTGCGAAGCAATTGCTGTGAAAATAGGCCCCTGATGAGTGAACTGCTTTCTTTGGAACCCGAACATGAGTGACTGCACCAACCGTCCGCTGGACAGCTTCGATCACGCGATCCTGCGTTTGCTGCAGCAAGACAACAAGACTTCGCAGCGCGCCATTGCCGAGGATATCGGCCTGTCCACGCCCGCCGTGCAGCGGCGGGTTGCGCAGATGGAGGCCAGTGGGGTGATTGCGGCCAACACCTCGGTGATTGCCCCGGAACGTGTTGGCCAGATGATTACCGCCATCGTCGAGTCGCGCCTGCGCGACGACCGTTCGCTGGTAATGGACCGGGCCAAGCGCTATTTCGCCAATGTGGCGGAAATACAGCAGTGCTACTTCGTCAACGGTGGCGTGTCATTCATCATCGTCATGCTGGCGCGTGACGTGGCGCATTTCGAAAAACTGGTGCGGCTGCACTTTGCCGACAACGAAGACATCCTGACCTACCGCACGCTGATTGTGCTGGACAAGGTCAAGGTGGGCCTGGGTGTTCCAGTCTAGCGGCTTGTTGTCCAGGCACGACGCCGCCCAGCACCATCCGGGTGACTGTCCTGGTAGCCAGGTCGTAGTCCGACTTGTCAGGTGCGGGTAGGCCCCTGACCTGCGCCATCTGCCAGGCCAGGTTGCTGTAGGTGCGGGTTGCCGACCAGATGAAGATCATCAGGTGCTCAGGGTCACAGGGTGCCAGCCGGCCAACTTCGATCCAGTGGCGCAGCCACACCACGTTGCGCCGGGCCTCTTCCTGCAGCATGTGCTTGCCCGCCTCGGGCAGGCGTTTGCCCCCTGACAGCAACTCCTGGCTGAACACGGTGGCAGCGAACGGGTGTTCGCGAATGATGCGGATGCGGGCCTTGATATAGGCCCGCAGGCCAAGCACCGGGTCGTCGCTGTGGCGCAGCGCTGCCGAGGCCTTCAGCAACGGCTCGAGAAAGCTCATCAGCACCTGGACGTAAAGGTTTTCCTTGCTCTGGAAGTAGTAATAGAGATTGGCCTTGGGCAAACCGGCGCGTTCGGCAATGTCGTGCGAATGGGTGGCGGTGAAACCGCCCACGGAAAACGCTTCGCTGGCAGCCCTCAGTATCAGCTTGAGGTTCTTGCGTCGTATACCAGGGTTGCCAAGCGACTGATCAAGCGCGCCGTGCAGGGCGGCACCTTGGTCGTTGGCAGCGTTCGGTGTATTGGTTTGAGCGTACATCAAGGCGTCATCTAGGCTTTCGGGTTTCGATGTATAAAAAAGTATATAGCGAGTGTCATGTTTTTAGCGAGGCGTTGCAAGGCAGCGCTGTGCACGAGGTGTAAGTGCATCGGCAATGGCGGAAATGTGGCGAGGGAGGCGGCAGGGGCCTCGATGAAGCCCTTCCAGCCTGATCACGCAGGTAAAAGCAGGCGCAGCAGGCCGGTGATGACAATTGCAAACAGCACCACCGGCAGGATGGCGTAACGGCTCGCGGCGTATACGGTCAGGCCCAGCGCAATCAGGTCGGCCGGCTGCCCGGTCACGAACTTGTGTGCGATCACTGCAATCAGCACGCAGCCGGGCGCGGCGTTCAGCACCTGGGTCAGCTGCGGCCCCAGGGTGCGCTTGCGCAGCAGGACAAAGCCCAGCGCACGGGTCAGGTAGGTGACAACGGCCATACCGATGATGGTGGTCAGCGTCGCGACGTCGATCATGGCTTGGCCCACAGGTAGGCGGTTACCAGGCCGGCCACGGTGCCTGCAAGCACGTACCAGCCGCCGGGGATCAGCAGGTAGAACAGCGCTGCGGTGAACAGACTGAACAACCACGGCAAGGCGGCATGCACACCTTTCCACATGCCCTTGAGCAGCACCAGGAAGACGGCGGCGAAGGCCATGTCGAAGCCATAGCTGCGCAGGTCGCCGAGCAGCGGCCCGGCTTGCGCGCCGAGGCTGGTGAAGGTGACCCACGTGGCCCAAAGGCACAATGACACACCCATGAAATAGCGCAGGCTGAAGCCACCGCGCTGGCGTGCATCGGCCAGGCCCATGGCCCAGCTCTCGTCGCACATGAAGAACAGCGCCCCCAGTGCCTTGGGTAGTGGCAGGTGATGCAGGTACGGCGCCAGGGTGGCGCCCATCAGCAGGTGGCGACTGTTGACCAGCAGGGTCATGGCGACAATCACCAGGATCGCCGGCGGTGAGGTCCATAGTTCGATGGCGGCGAACTCCGAGCCACCACCGAAGTTGAGCCCGGTTATCAGCGCCACCGCGCCAGCTGAAAGCTGGTGTTGGGACGCCTGCGCGCCGAGGACCAGGGAGAAGGGGATGAAGCCCAGCAGCACCGGCAAGGCGGCAATGGCGCCACGGCGCAATTCGCTTGGCGGTGTTGTGGCGGGGGGATCGCTCAGTACAGGTTCAAGGGTATTCATGGTTTCCTCCGGTGAAGGAAAATTATTCCAATGAATCGCTGAAATTGGCTTGCGTAGTTGCAATGGTGCGCGGAGGATTTGGCATCTGCTGCTGCTAATCTGGAAAAGGATCTAAACCAATGCCAATCAAGCTCGATGCCATCGATCGCCGTATCCTGCGGGCGCTGCAGCGTGATGGCCGGCTGCAGAACCAGGAGTTGGCCAGGCAGGTGGGGTTGTCTGCATCGCCATGCCTGCGTCGGGTGCGCTTATTGGAGGAGGCGGGGGTGATCGAGCGCTACGTGGCATTGCTCGACCCGGCGAAGGTGGCGCTGGGGTTGACCCTGTTCGTGCGGGTGTGGCTCAAGCGTCAGGATCAGGATACGACGGATGAGTTCGTCGAGGCCGTGCGCCTGTTGCCAGAGGTGGTGGAGTGCCATGTGATGGCGGGCGATTGTGATTTGATGCTGCGGGTGGTTGCGGCGGACCTGGAGGCGTATCGCCGCTTCCAGGTGAAGCACCTGACCAGTTTGAGCGTGGTGCAGAACGTGAAGACCGAAGTGCCGATGGAGAAGATCAAACTGACCACCGAACTGCCGGTTTAACTGCGGCAAGTCACCCTGCGTTATACCTGTGGGAAAACGATTTTGTTCAAAATCTCCATGCTTGCGCAATCTCTGTGGGAGCGGGCGTTCCCGCGAAGAATCCAAAGCGGTGCATGGCACCGGCTGCGCCGGTGTTCGCGGGCATGCCCGCTCCCACAGGGTCCCTGCTAAATCAGTAAGTGATGTGCAGTTCCATGAGAGCTGGCTTGCCGGCGGGGGGCTGCCCAGCAGCACATCACCCAGATCCAAGTAGATATTGGCGCCTTCACCCGCTTGCCACGCGAATGTGAGCGCATTGGTGAAACTGATGCTGGGCGCTGCGCCTACCCTGTGGGAGCGGGCGCGCCCGCGAAGAATGCAACGCAGTGCATGGCACCGGCTTTGCCGGTGTTCGCGGGCTAGCCCGCTCCCACAGAGTTCCGGTTAAATCAGTAAGTTATGTGCAGTTCCATGAGCGCGGCCTGGTGTCGCGATGGGCAAATTCATAACGGATTGTGATCCCAGGCATCATGACAATATATTTATCCTTATCAATGCCAGGCCCTAGCATCTGAACCCCGCCAACGCCCATCACCATGAGGTCTTGATGAACAGTTCGCTCTTCGTATCCCAACGTACCGCCGCCTTGTTGTTACAGCACTGGCGCAGTGGTGAACTGCTGACGGAACTGCCCGCCAGCCTCAAGCCCGAGACCCTGAAGCAAGGCTACGACAGCCAGGACCAGCTGTTTGCTGCCGCGGCGGGCCAGCGTTGCGGGTGGAAGCTTGGCGTCGGTAGCCCGGCTGGCATGCGTGCGGCCAATCTGTCCCGGCCCCTGGTCGGCCAGCTCGAAGACAAGCGCTGCCACGAAGACGGCGCGCATATACAGCTGCCGGCTGTGACGCCAGTGACCATCGAGTGCGAAGTTGCCTTCGTTCTGGACCGTGATATCCCCCCACAAGCCGGCCGCGCACCGGTCAGCGAAGATATCCGTGCCACTTGCGTCACCTTCGAAGTGGTGCGCTCGCGTTTCGTCGACCGCAAGGCTGTCGGCTGGCCGAGCTTTGTCGCCGACAACGTCGGCTTCGAGGCACTGGTAATCAGCGATAGCCTGGGCGCAGGCATCGACGTGGCGCTACTGGCCGACCTCGCCGAAACCGCCGAGGTGTATGTAGACGGCGAATTGCGGGCGGGTGGTTTGTCCGGTGATGCAGCGACCGACCCGCTGGTGTCGCTGGCCCACCTGTATGCGCACGCCGCCGAGCGCGGGCAGACCCTGAAAGCGGGTGATGTGGTCACCACTGGGGCCATGTGCCAGCCGTTCGACCTGAGCCAGACAGGGCATCAGGTCAGTGCCAGGTTCATTGGCCGGACGCTGTCGTTTACGCTGTAACGATCGACCACTGTTCGAACGCTGTCTGCATTCTCTGCCGTGTTTGCGTGTCGGCGGGGATCAAGTGTTCGATGCGCAGTGACTGCACGGTTATGTCCTGCGGCATGCCGAAGGTGGTAAATGTGGACAGGAAGCTCAGTTCGCCATAGGGCGTTCGCACACGAGTCAGCAGCACGGGGGTGGCCGCTGCAGCATCAAGCCGGCTGCCCGGGGCCGGCAAGCCTCGCAGGCGCTCTGCCAGCGTCGGGTTGCCGGCGGCCTCCCGGGACGCACGTTGCCAGGCCGCGGCGCGGATTTCTGGCGCGTTGGCCAGGTGGTCACCCAGCCCACCGGGGCACAGCAGTGTCTGTAGCAGATTGAGTTCGGTCGCGGGCTGTGCGGTAACGCCGGCCATCGCCAGCAGCAGCCCGGTACTGGTATTGGCGGCGATTACATCCCAGTTGCTGTCGATGACGATCGCCGGTGCGGGGTTGTTCACCTGCAGGATGTGTTCGATCGCAGTATTGACCAATGCCAGTTCCGGCGCATCGAGCGGTGAGGCAGCGTAGCGGGGTGCGTAGCCGGCGGCGACGAATACTTCGTTGCAGTGCTCCAGCGGCGCACCTAGCGCCGACAACAGGGCATGTAAAGTGCTCGGGCTGGCCCTGGCCCGCCCGGTTTCCACACAGCTCAGGTGACGCTGCGACAGCCCGGCCAGCAATGCCAGGTCCAGTTGGCTGAGGTTGGCCTGCTGGCGCAGGTGACGCAGATGCTGGCCAGCGGCAGTGTGCGGGGCAGGGGTATTTCGATGGAACAGATGCTGGTTCATGCGTTGCCCTGATCGTCCTTGAGTGCAATGTCCATGACCTCACGGGTCATTGAGCGCAGGCAACCCTATCACTACTGTGCCGACAAACCCTACCAAGGAGCGTGACATGGGCTTGCGTATCTGCGCGCTGGCGTTGCTGGTGCTGTTTTCGCTGTATACCGGCTGGACGATAATGATTGCCGAGCAATCGCTGCTGGCGTTCGGCCTGGCGCTGTTGTCGCGGCCGGACACCGCCCAGGTGGTGATTGACCTGTACCTGATGGCGGGGCTGGCGTGCTGCTGGATGGTGCGGGACAATCGCCTGCGGGGCAACGCCGCAACCTCGGTGTTGCCATACCTGCTGCTGACCGCGGTATTCGTTTCGCTGGGGCCGTTGTCGTACCTGGTGACCAGAGGCGTTGCTCAGGGGCAGCAGCCATGAGCAGTACCCTGCAGGTCTATGCACTGTGCGTGGTGGTGCTGTTTCTCAAGATGCTGCTGGTTTCCTGCTACCAGGGCTATCACCGTTTGCGCTACATCGCTTTCACCAATCCGGAAGATGCGGCCGTTTTCGGGCGCGCCGCCCAGGCTGTCGAGCGCCCGCAAGTGTTGCGCGCCGCCAAGGTATGGGCCAATGACCTGGAGAACATTCCGGCTTTCTTTATGCTCGCTGGGCTGGCTGTTGCCCTACACGCAGCGGCGCAACCGACATTATGGTTGAGCATTGCGTTTACCCTTGCCCGCATCCTGCACACACTGGCCTACCTGCGGGGCGTGCAGCCATGGCGAACACTGTTCTACGGCGTCGGGGTTATTTGCCTGGTGGGTTTTTGCGCCCTCATTGCAGCGAAGCTTTGCACCTGACCCAAAATATTGCATGAGTCATCTTGATGCTTTCACATAGCAGTACTAATACTTAAGCACTGCCGAAGAGGGATGATCATGCAGACGCGCTTCGTTGTGGTGCCCGCAGTGCCAATCCAGAAAGAGGTTTACCCACGGCGGCTCGGTTTCCCCGTTGCATTGGGGGAGGGCTATGACCTTTACGACACTCAGGAAAAGTTGCGTCTGAGCCTGAATTTTTCCACCCGTGCCCAAGCCGAATTCGAATGTGCGAGCCGCAACCGCTGCGGCAATGCCGGCGATGCCGATTTTGTCGGTATGGGTTGATTGGTTTCGAACACGCAGGCGAAGCCTGGTCGCGGCGTTGGCAGGCTCCGTATGGGTGGCATGGTGTTCACTCCTGCAGGGTTGCCTGAGCGGTTGAAACCTGCACACCGTTGAAGTGCCGGATAATGCATGACCGGCCGTCATTCAATCGACACATTGTCCCGTTAGCGTTGAGACAGGAGCCGTTCCAGGGCTCCGGGCCAGCCAGTCGAACCGGGATGACGCATGAAGGCAATGGACAGCGCTACAGCCAGGCGCAAAGGCATCAAGCTGCGGGCCACGGTGATCTACCGCAAGGACGGCCAGGTACTGTTCGTGCGCAAGCGCAACGCCAAGTGGAACCTGCCCGGTGGCCGGGTCGAGCCCGACGAGACGCCGCTGCAGGCTGCCCGGCGCGAGATGGCCGAAGAAACCGGCCTGGCATTCGATGAACTGCGCTTTGTCAGCGAGTATCGGGAAGAGCGGGTTATTCACTACTTGTTCGAAGCCCGCAAGGCGGCGGACAAACCACGGCCGTTGAACGAAATAGACGCCTGCCGCTGGATCAAGCCGCGGCAGGTGGCCAAGCGCCGGGTCAGGCGGCCGATCAAGACCTTGCTCAGGCGTTGTGCTTGATACAGTACCTTTTCCGTTTGTGCCGGGAACCTGGGGCTGCTGTGCAGCCCATCGCAGGCAAGCCAGCTCCCACACCCACCGCATGAGCTGCGATGCCCGGAGTGACTGCCTCAAGCTGACGCGGGCCCTGTGGGAGCTGGCTTGCCTGCGATGGGCCGCAAAGCGGCCCTGATACGCGGCGCTGACAGGTCTCAGTAAACCTGCGGCACAATGATGTCCATCGGTGTAGGGTTGCGGATGTAGTCTTCCTTTCTGAGCCGCTGTGGCAGCTCGATCGTCGGCACTTCCACTTCTTCATAGGGCATTTGCCCCAGCAGGTGATGGATGCAGTTGAGCCGGGCTTTCTTCTTGTCGTCGGCCTGCACCACCCACCAGGGCGCTTCGGCAATGTGGGTGCGCTCAAGCATGATTTCCTTGGCCTTGGTGTAGGCCTCCCAGCGCCGGCGGGACTCCAGGTCCATGGGGCTGAGTTTCCATTGCTTGAGCGGGTCGTGAATACGGCTGAGAAAGCGCAGGTGCTGCTCCTGGTCGGAAATGGAGAACCAGTATTTGATCAGCTGGATCCCCGAGCGGGCCAGCATGCGTTCGAACTCCGGCACGGTGCGGAAGAATTCCTCGTACTGGTCGTCATTGCAAAAGCCCATGACCTTTTCCACGCCGGCACGGTTGTACCAGCTACGGTCGAACAGCACGATTTCGCCGGCTGCCGGCAAATGTGAAACATAACGCTGGAAGTACCACTGGGTGCGCTCGCGGTCGTTCGGGGCGGGCAGGGCGGCCACCCGGCAGACCCGTGGGTTGAGGCGCTGGGTAATGCGCTTGATCACGCCGCCCTTGCCGGCAGCGTCGCGGCCTTCGAACAGGATCACCACTTTGTGGCCGGTCTTGACCACCCAGCTTTGCAGCTTTACCAGTTCGCCCTGCAGGCGGAACAGCTCGCGAAAATACGTCCTGCGCGCTGCTTTTTCGCTGCCGTCCTCGACGTGCTCGTCGAACAGCGCATTCAGGTCGTGGCCGTCTTCAGCCAGTTCCAGCTCCAGTTCTTCGTCGCTGTGGTCGAGCAGTTCACGGTGGATTCGCCTCATCAGGGCGTGTTCTTCAAAAGTCATGGCAAGTGCTCGCTCAGGCTGCGGTGGCCAAGTGATAGCCGCCTTCGGTTACCAGCGCATGACATCAACCTGCCGTCATGGCACAGGCAAAAAGCTCTACCTCGCGGCCCGCCACTCAACCGTCACAAAGCTGTAACACAGCTGATGCAAAGTGTGCCGGCCATCACACGGAGCACATTTTGATGAAACGCCTGATGAAGTCCGCTGCACTCGCTGTTGCCGTATCCCTCTGCGCCACTTCGGCAGCCTTTGCTTCCGAAAACGTTCGCCTGACCGGTTCCGGCGCCAGCTTCCCTGCACCGATCTACCTCACCTGGTTCAAAGACTTCAGCAAGAACACCGCTGGCGTCACCGTTGACTACCAGTCCAAGGGGAGCGGGGCGGGTGTACAGGACTTCCTGAACAAGACCGTCGACTTCGCCGCCAGTGACTCGGCCATGAGCGAAGTAGACATTGCCAAGGTTGGCGAAGGCGTACAGCTGCTGCCAATGACCGCCGGTGAAATCGTGCTGGCCTACAACCTGCCGGGCAACCCTAAAGGCCTGAAGCTGCCGCGCGATGTGTACTCCAACATCTTCCTCGGCAAGATCACCCAGTGGAACGACCCGCAAATCGTTGCGGCCAACCCTGAGCTGAAACTGCCCGCCACCCCGATCACCGTGGTCGTGCGTGCCGACTCCAGCGGCACCACCGCCGTCTTCACCAAGCACCTGTCGGCCATCAACGCCGACTTCAAGCAAGGCCTGGGTGAAGGCAACACCGTCAACTGGCCGGCCACCGACAAGTTCATCAAGTCGCCGAAAAACGATGGCGTAACCGCTACCGTTCGCCAGACCCCGGGCGCCATCGGCTACATCGAGTACGGCTTCGCCAAGCTGGCCAAGGTCGACTTCGCCGTGCTGCAGAACAAGGCCGGCCAATATGTAGTGCCAAACGCCGAGAGCGGTGCCGAAGCACTGGCTGCGGTGAACATGCCGGAAAACCTGGTGGCCTGGCTGCCGGACCCGGACGGTGCCAAGTCCTACCCGATCACTTCCTATACCTGGATGATCTTCCGCAAGGACAACGGCAACCCGGCCAAGGCCAAAGCCATGCGTGAAATGGTCGAGTACAGCCTGACCAAAGGCCAGACCATCGCCGACTCGATGGGCTACATCCCGCTGCCTGCGTCGGTTGTCGACCAGGTGCGTAAAGCGTCGGCCAACATCCAGTAATACCCAGGCGCTCCCGGCATCGGCATGAAGCCCTGCCGGGGGTGTTTGTCCCTTGTCCCGGAACTCGCTCATGAACACACCCTTTGCCATACCGGATAACCCCGACTCCGCGTGCCAGCCACCGTCTGCGAAAGACTTCCTGGTTGACCGTACCTTCCGTGCGCTTGCACGCATTGGTGTGGTGCTGGTACTGGCGCTGGTCGTCGCGCTGGTCTACGAAGTGGGCCGCAAGGCACTGCCAGGCATTGAAAAACACGGTTTTGACGTGCTGTTCGGCAGCGTCTGGGACGTTAACCAAGGCAAGTACGGTATTCTGCCAGCGATCTGGGGCACGCTTTACAGCGCCCTTATCGCACTGTTGATCGCCGGTTTCTTCGGCGTCAGCATGGCCATTTTCCTTACCCAGGATTTCCTGCCGGCACGGCTGGCTGCCGTGTTCCGCACCATTGTCGAACTGCTCGCCGCCATCCCCAGCGTGGTGTATGGCCTGTGGGGCATCTACGTGGTCATCCCGGCCATCCGCCCGCTGACCACCTGGTTGAACAGCGAACTGGGCTGGATCCCGTTTTTCGGCACCTCCCTGAGTGGCCCGGGCCTGCTGCCTGCGGCGCTGGTGCTGGCGATCATGATCCTGCCGACCATTGCTGCCGTTTCCCAGGACGCGCTCACCAGCGTGCCGATGAAAACCAAGCAGGCTGCCTACGGCATGGGCACCACGCACTGGGAAGCCATCCTGAAAGTGATGGTGCCATCCGCCGCCACCGGTATCTTCGGCTCGCTGGTGCTGGGCCTGGGCCGTGCACTGGGTGAAACCATGGCGCTGGCGATGCTGGTCGGTAACGCCAACACCATTTCCCTTTCTCTGTTCGCCCCGGCCAACACCCTGGCAGCGCTGTTGGCGCTGAACTTCCCGGAGGCCGGCCCGAACGAGGTCGAAGTGCTGATGTATGCGGCACTGGTGCTGATGTTCATCACCTTGCTGGTGAACGTACTCGGCTCGATGATCATGCTCTACGCCCAGCGGGGTAACAAATAATGACTGACCTCAGCACCCCGGCAACCGCTTTGCCCAGCCTGCAGCGCAAGCTGGAAGGCCGCGCCCTGCGTAGCCTGATCCTGACCACCGTGGCCTGGGTGGCCGCACTGGTGGCCAGTGTGCCGCTGATTTCCGTGCTGTACATGCTGATTACCCGTGGTGGTGCACGCCTTAGCCTGGAAGTGTTCACTGAACTGCCGCCCACCGGTTTCGAGATGGGTGGCGGTTTCGGCAACGCCATGGCCGGTACCTTCGTCATGGTCGGTATCGCGGCAGCCATCGCGGTGCCGGTCGGTATCCTGGCCGCGGTGTTCCTGGCCGAACTCGGCCCGGAGAGCAAGCTGGCCAACGCCGCACGCTTTGCCGCCAAGATGCTCACCGGCCTGCCGTCGATCCTGGCTGGCGTATTTGCCTACGCCCTGGTGGTGATGACCACCGGTACCTATTCGGCGCCAGCCGGTGGTGTGGCCCTGGCGGTACTGATGCTGCCTATCGTGGTGCTGACCGCCGAAGAGTCGATGAAGATGGTGCCCAAGATCATGAAGGATGCCGCCTACGGCATGGGTTGTACCCGTGCGCAGGTGATCTGCAAGATCGTCCTGCCCACCGGTCTGCCTGCCATCCTGACCGGCGTCATGCTGGCCGTGGCCCGCGCCGCTGGCGAAACCGCACCGCTGCTGTTCACCGCGTTGTTCAGTAACTACTGGATCTATCACGACGGCAGCCTGGCCGTCATGAACCCCACGGCCTCGCTTGCCGTACTGATTTACAACTTCTCCGGCATGCCGTTCGACAACCAGCTGGAGCTCGCCTGGGCGGCCTCGCTGGTACTGGTGATGATCGTGCTGGTAATCAACATTCTTAGCCGTGTATTCGGCAAGCCCAAGTATTGAGAAAGGGAGCATCCGAACTTGAACGTATCCACCGCGAAAAAGGCCGCTCCCATGGTCAACGAAGCCCCCATCGTCATGGACTGCAAGCTGGACAAGATCTTCTACGGCAATTTCATGGCCGTACGTGACAGCCATGTCCCTATCCGTAAAAACGAGATCACCGGTTTCATCGGGCCGTCTGGCTGCGGCAAAAGTACCGTGCTGCGTAGCCTCAACCGCATGAACGACCTGGTCAAAGGCTTCCGCTTCGAAGGGCATGTGCACTTCCTCGGCCAGGATGTCTACGGCAAGGGCGTCGACCCGGTAGTGGTGCGCCGCTACATCGGCATGGTGTTCCAGCAGCCCAACCCGTTCTCGATGAGCATCTTCGACAACGTGGCTTTCGGCCTGCGCCTGAACCGCTACAAGGGCGACCTGGGTGACCGCGTGAAGCACGCCTTGCAGGGCGCCGCCCTGTGGGACGAAGTGAAGGACAAGCTCAAGGTCAGCGGCCTGTCGTTGTCCGGCGGCCAGCAGCAGCGCCTGTGCATCGCACGCGCCATTGCCACCGAACCGGAAGTGCTGTTGCTGGACGAACCGTGCTCGGCACTCGACCCCATCGCCACCCGCCGCGTTGAAGAGCTGATGGTCGAGCTGAAGAAGGACTACACCATCGCCCTGGTGACCCACAACATGCAGCAGGCGATTCGTGTGGCTGACACCACGGCGTTCTTCTCAGTGGATATTTCCCAGGGCACTCGCACCGGTTACCTGGTCGAGATGGGCCCGACCGCGCAGATCTTCCAGAACCCGCGCGAACAACTGACCAGTGACTACATCAGCGGCAAGTTCAGCTGAGTCACGCACAGCCAAGGTGGCCGGGTGTTGCAACCAGGGAGGTTGCAGCACCCGGCCGCGTTACCTTCCGTTAAAGTGTTACCCGGGATTTCCAATGCAAGCGACGCGTCGTCTTGATCTGTCAGCGGTAGAGCGCGCACTGCGCGAGGTGCAGGGCCGCTTTGCCGAACTCAGCCAGCATTTCACTGAAGCGCGGGACCCGTTTACCGACGAGGTGCTGCTGAATGTGCTTGAAGGGTATGCCCTGATTGACGACTATGTCGCTCGCGGTATCGACCTGTTCGACCTGCAACAGCTGAACCTGATGCTGGAAATCAATGCCACCGTGCTGTGCGGCAGCGACCCGGCCCGCCGCCTGGAATTCGCCCCGCACCTGGCAGCAACCGAGGCACACTTTTTCAACAACGTCGAAGGTGGCATCAAGGATTTGTACAACTGGTACTGCTCGTACCGCAGCGATTCCATCTGGAAGCGGGCAGCCGGTGTGTATGTACGAATCCTCAGCAAGCCGCAGCTGTTCATCGAAGGCAACAACCGCACAGGTTCGCTCATTGTCAGCTACTTGCTGATGCGTGCCGGGCTGCCGCCATTCGTGCTGTCGCTGGATAACGCCGAGGGTTACTTCAACCCGTCCTCGGTCATACGCAACTCCGCCAAACACGGTGTCAAGGCTTTGTACGAACTACCCAAGATCAAGAAAAAGTACGCCGCTTTCCTTGAAGCGAAGGCGCCTGAGCCCGGCAAGTTCTTTTTGCGCGGCACGCACGTGCCTGCGTGTGAGGGGAGCCGCTGATGCAACGAGTCTCCATGTTGGAACGCGGGCGGCAGGCCATCGAGCGCAAGCTCAAGCGCGGCCAGGTACGTATTTCGTTCGATATCGACGACACGCTGGCCTGCCAGCCCGAACACGCTGCCGCCGAGGACAGCAAGTTGCCGGGCTTCGTCCACCGCTGGCTGGGCGAGCCACTGCGCAGTGGCACCCGCGAACTGATCCGTGACCTGCGCCGCCAGGGTTGCAGCATCTGGATCTATACCTCTTCCGGGCGCACCCCGGCCTACATTCGCCGCTGGCTGATGCTCTATGGCATTCATGTTGACGGTGTGGTCAACAGTGACCGGCACCAGCACATCCTCGCCCAGAATGGGCTGGAGAATTCGCCGTCCAAGCTGCCATCGGCGTTCGATATCGATTTGCATGTGGACGATTCCGAAGGCGTGCGCCTGGAAGGCGTCGACCATGGGTTCCGCGTGGTGGTGGTGTGCCCGAAGGATGAAAACTGGGCGCAGAAGGTGAAGGATGCGGCGGTCGACGTGCAGGCGCGGCTGGCCTGGCAGCAACCGCATCGGTATGACATGCCCGTGCAGCAACGCTCGCAGGCACTTGCATCCTGACAACACGATAATGGGGCTGCCTTGCAGCCCTTCGCGGGCACGCCCGCTCCCACAGGGATCGCACCGCTGCAAATGGCTGTGCAGTACCTGTGGGAGCGGGCTTGCCCGCGAAGGGCCGCAAGGCGGCCCCAGTTCGTACCGTTGTATTGATACCTGCATGCTGATGAGGTGTACACCTTAGGTCTTCCCTCCTGGCCCAACCTGGTACCAGCACCAAATCACCGCGCCCAACCTGCCGCCCCAAAGCACCCGCCACCCCGCCCCAAAGCAGCATACCTCGCCATTTACCCGCTTCTGATAATCGCCTCCGACATCCAGTCCCCCGTTTGGAGCGCGCCATGCACAACAACAATAAGCACCTGCCGCCTCGTTTTCTGGCAGCCGCCATCGCCAGCTTCTCTGCCCTGGGCCTGAGCGGCGTCGCCGAGGCCGAGATCATGCTGTACGACAAGGATCAGACCACGTTTTCCACCGATGGCTATATCAACGCCTTCTACGTCAACAGCAAGGTCGACCGTGAAGGCGAGCAGTTCGACCGCCGTCAGTCGCGGGTGAAAATGGGCTTCTTGCCCAATTACCTGGGCTTCAACATGGGCAAACAGGTCGATGACCTGAAGCTCGGCGCTCGTGCCTCGTTCTGGGTCACCATCAACGACAGTGAAACCAACGGCACCGACACCGCCATCGACGTACGCCAGTTCTACGGCACCGTGGCCAACCCCGAGTGGGGTGAGGTGCTGATCGGCAAGGACTTCGGGTTGGTCGCCCGCTCCAACATCCTGCTCGATGAGCTGCTGGCAGGTTACGGCCAGGTCAGTGACACCCTGGGGCTGGTGGATGGCGGCGGGGTGTCGTTCGGCAACATCGGCAGCGGCTACCCGTACCCGTTCCCCACCTCGCAGATCACCTACCGCACGCCGGTGATGGATGGCCTGCGGGTGGCGGTAGGCATCATGGACCCGGTGGACACCAACGACAGCAGCCCGACCGGCAAGGCCTACCAGGAAAACCCGCGCACCGAGAGCGAGATTACCTACCAGTTCGACCTGGGTGGGGCGCAGATCTACAGCTGGGTCAACGGCAGCTACCAGACCTCCGACAACACCGACTCGACGGTAGAAACGGTCACGTCCAAGGGCGTGGGTTACGGTGTGCAGGCGAAGATGGGCGGGCTGTCGCTGACCGGCTCGGGGTTCCAGGCCAAGGGCATCAACCCGTTCTTCACCAACAACGCGGGTGAGCCGGTTTTGCGCAACGTCGACAGTGACGGCTACCTGCTGCAGGGTTCGTACAAGGTTGGCAAGAACCGCATTGCACTGTCCTACGGCAAGACCAAGGACGATGGCAATGGCGCGGTGGGCAGCGGGGCAGATTACGAGACCCGCGGCGTGGCGCTGTTCCACGATGTAAACGACAACCTCAAGCTGGTGGCCGAGTACAACCAGTTCTCCATCGACGGGCATGACACCAGTGCGCAGAACGAAGACACCGATACCTTTGCGGTGGGCGCGGTGTTGACCTGGTAAGCCCGAACAGCTCAAGCAGCGCTGCGGTCAACTGTAGGAGCGGCCTTGCGTCGCGAAAGGGCTGCAAAGCAGCCCCTCGATGTCTGGGTAGACGCTGATACTGCTGGGGCCGCTTTGCGGCCCTTTCGCGACGCAAGGCCGCTCCTACACGCTCATGTGCAAACTGGCAAATCTAGGTCCATCGAACCGCCAACCCGCTACCCAAGTAGCATTCGTCCCACAGGGAGGGCTTCGTACACTTACGGCTCAGCCACCCCGCGCCGGAGACCACGATGCAGCAGGCTCATAACGACGGTGTGGTCAGCGCCATGTCCCTGGCCACCGACGCCCGGTTGGCCGCACAAGACCTGGCCCGGCAGTTGCTGCACCCGCACCTGGGCTGCGTGCTGTTCTTCTGCTCCGCCGAATACGACCTTCAAGCCCTGGGTGTAGCGCTGGAGCAAGACTTCGGGGGCATTCGCCTGGTGGGCTGCACCAGCGCCGGCGAAATCACCCCGCTGGGCTACGGCCGCAATTGCGTAACGGCAGTGGGCTTCGATTACCGGCACTTCTCCATCGCCACCGCGTTGATCGATGAAATGGAGCGCTTCAGCCTGATTGACGCGCAGCAGATGGTTGAACGGCTGGTCGGCACCTGCCGCAGCAATACCCTGGCACCCATCAAGGGCCACAGCTTTGCCCTGACCCTGCTCGACGGCCTGTCCAGCCGTGAGGAGATGGTGCTCGCTGCCCTCAGTGCGGCATTGGGGGACATCCCGCACTTCGGTGGGTCGGCAGGCGACGATAACTACCTCAACCGTACCCACGTGTATTACGGCGGCGTTTTTCACAGCGGGGCGGCAGTGGTTGTATTGGTAAACACCTGGCTCGACTTTGAAGTGTTCACCACGCACCACATCCTGCCACGCCAGGAAAAGCTGGTGGTAACCGGCGCCGACAGCGCCCTGCGTCGGGTTTACGAACTGAATGCCGAACCCGCCGCCGAGGAGTATGCCCGGCACATCGGCGTGCCCGTTGCTGCGCTGGATCACCAGGTGTTCGCCGCTCACCCGCTGGCCGTGCGTATTCACGACCAGTACTACGTGCGGGCGATCCAGCAGGTGCATGCGGACCTGAGCCTGAGCTTCTACTGCGCGGTGGAGAACGGCATCGTGCTTACCGCCATGACCCCAGGCCCTCTGTTGCCAAACCTGCACCAGCTGTTCGACGGTTTGCACCAGCGCCTTGGCCCACCGCTGCTGACCATTGGGTGCGACTGCTTTCTGCGGCGCCTGGAACTGGAAGCCCAGCATGGCCTGGAGCCAATCGGTGCGTTTTTGCGCGAGCAGCGGGTGATTGGTTTCAATACCTACGGAGAACAGTTCAATGGCATGCACATCAACCAGACCTTCACCGGGGTTGCCATTGCCCGCAACCGGCGTCCCGTCGGCCGCTGAACTGCAGGCCGAGGTGAACCGGCTGCAGCACGAAAACCAAAAGTTGCAGCGAATCAACGGCGCATTGATCGAGCGCGTCGAGTCTGGCGCAACACGGGGCAACGACCCCTATGCCGCGTTCCAGCATTCTGTGGTACTGGCCGAGCAGGTGCGCGAGCGCACCGATGCGCTGAACCAGGCCATGGCCGAGCTCAAGGCTGTCAACCGCCTGCTCAGCGAGGCCCGGCAGCGTGCCGAGACCGCCCATCAGCACCAGATCCGCCTGATTACCGACAATGTCCCAGCGCTGATCGCTTACTTGAATGCCGATCTTGTCTACGAGTTCACCAACAAGGTGTATGAAGAGTGGTACTGCTGGCCGCACGGCGTGATGCTCGGCCAGAGCTTGCGCCAGGCCCACAGCGAGCAGCACTACCTGCGCCTGGAAGCCTACGTGGCACGGGCGCTGGCAGGGGAGAGCGTTACGTTCGAATTTGCCGAAACCAACATCAATGGCCAGGAGCGCTACATGCTCCGTTCCTACGTGCCCAACCGTCTGGCCAGCGGCGAGGTGGTGGGCATTTTCGTGTTGATCCGCGACATTACCGAGCGCCGCAATACCGCCCAGGCACTGCACCAGGCCTATCAGCACCTGGAGCAACGGGTGCGCGAACGTACTGCCGAACTGACCAGCCTGAACGAGCAGTTGCTGCGTGAAATCGAAGAACGCAGCCAGGCCGAATCGCGCCTGCGCGAGGCCAAGCGCGAGGCCGAACAGGCCAACCTGTCGAAAACCAAGTTCCTTGCGGCGGTCAGCCACGACCTGTTGCAACCGCTGAACGCGGCGCGGCTGTTCACCAGCGCGCTGCTCGAGCGCCGCGAGCCGCAAGACAGTAACCACCTGGTACGCAATGTCAGCAACTCGCTGGAAGATGTAGAGAACCTGCTAGGTACGTTGGTGGACATCTCCAAGCTGGATGCCGGGGTGATCAAGGCCGATGTCGCGCCTTTCGCCCTGCACGAGCTGATGGACAACCTTGCCGCCGAGTACGCCCAGGTGGCGCGCAGCGAGGGGCTTGAACTGCATTTCGTGGGCAGCTGCGCGGTGGTGCGCAGTGACATCCAGTTGCTGGCGCGGATTTTGCGCAATTTGCTCAGCAATGCCATCCGCTATACCCGTAGCGGGCGCGTGGTGCTGGGGTGTCGGCGCCAGCGCGGGGGCCTGCGGATCGAAGTGTGGGACACTGGTATCGGCATCGCCGAAGAGCACCTTGAAGACATGTTCCAGGAGTTCAAACGCGGGGATGTGCAGCGGCCGGACCAGGATCGCGGGTTGGGCCTGGGGCTGGCGATCGTGGAAAAGATCGCTGGCATCCTCGGCCACAGGATCCGGGTGCGCTCATGGCTTGGCAAAGGGTCGGTGTTTGCCGTCGAAGTGCCGTTGAGCACCCTCACGCCCAAAGCCCAGCCAGGCCCGCTGATTTGCGAGCCGATGCTCGACCGCCTGCGCGGGGCGCGGGTATGGGTGCTGGATAACGATGCGGCGATATGCGCCGGCATGCGCACCTTGCTGGAGGGCTGGGGGTGCCAGGTGGTCACGGCGTTGTCGGAAGAAGACCTGGCGCGCCAGGTGGACAACTACCACGCCGAGGCCGACCTGCTGATCGCCGACTACCACCTGGACAACGACTGCAATGGTGTCGACGCCGTGGCGCGGATCAATGCCCGTCGCGCCCAGCCTTTACCGGCACTGATGATCACCGCCAACTACAGCAATGACCTCAAGCAACAGATCCGCGAGCTGGGCCACACCCTGATGCACAAGCCGGTGCGGCCAATGAAACTCAAGACTGCGATGAGCCACTTGTTAAACAGCGATACATAGCGACTGGCTTCTTCGCGGGCAAGCCCGCTCCCACAGGATTTCTACAGGCTGCAAAGCTGCACGATACCTGTGGGAGCGGGCTTGCCCGCGAAGAGGCCGGAACAGGCTAACGCCGCAGGTAATCAGCGAAATCGATATCGCCAGCACTCAGAATGGCCTGCACCCGGTTATGCACATTGAGCTTGCGCAAGATCGCCGAAACATGGGCCTTGACCGTGGTTTCAGCAATATCCAGCGTATAGGCAATCTGTTTGTTCGATTCACCCTTGGTCATGCGCTCCAGCACCAGCAGCTGCTTGCGGGTCAGGGCCTGGAGCATTTCCGGCGGGAAGCTGGGGGCATCGGTGTGGCGCCGGCTGGTGCTGCTTTTCTGCGCCCGGATGATGTCAGGCGGCAGGTAGACATTGCCGTTGAGGATCTGCTCGATCGCCTCGATCATTTGCGAACGAGGCGATGACTTGGTGATGAAACCCACTGCGCCGTAGGTGATGGCCTGCAGCACGATCTGCTTTTCCTGCTCGGCCGAAACGATCACCACCGGCGTGGTCGGGGCCTCGTTACGCAGGGTGATCAAGCCATTGAGGCCGTGCATGCCGGGCATGTTCAAATCGAGCAGGATCAGGTCAAGGTCGTCATGCGCCTGGGTCAATGCCAGGGCGCTGTCCAGGTCGGCAGTTTCCATCACTTCGCTGCCCTGGAAGCCATCGCTGATGACGTTGTGGATGGCTTCGCGAAACAGGGGGTGATCGTCGGCAATCAGAATTTTGTACATGGCCATTTCACCTTGTTTTTATTGGAAGGGGCGGGGCACGCGTTGTGGGTCATGCAATTCAGGGAAAGGGCGCGGGTTGCGCGGGCTGCAGCGGCAGGTTGGCCTGCTGCCAGGCGTCCAGGCCGTCCCGGTACCAATACAGGTTCTTGTAGCCCAGGGCCTTTGCGCGTTTTACCGCGTTCCAGCTTAACCAGCAATTGGAGCGGCAGTAAAAGACTAGCGGCTGGTCATGGAGGCCGGCTGTGGCCTTTTGCAGGTTACGTACGAAGTACTCCTGCCAGGCCGGGCTCAGTTCGCCGTCGCCGGTGTTGGCCAGCCATAGGCTGCCGGGCAGGTTGGCGTGCGGTTCGTCTTCGATGAAGCGGCCTTGCAGCCATTGACGGCGATAAACGTCGATCAGCACCGGCTTGGGGTGCTGGTGCAGCAAGCGTTGCAGGCTGGCGGTGTCGATGACCTGGCCCCCTTCGACCTGCTGCGGGGTCGGGCTGCGGTAAAGGGTGGTGCGGTAGCCTTCGGCGGAAAACAGCGGTGTGCTGTCGGCCTGGGCGATGCCCAGCGTCAGGCTTAGCGAAAGTGCCGCCAGTATGGGGCGTGGCAGCCGGGGCAGGGCACGTGGCATGGTTTTTTTCCTTTTTGTTATAGGCCCATTACATGCCAGTGGCGGTGCTTTGTGAATGCGACGATAGACAGTAAATGCAGTACCAAAGTAGTAGATGGCCGCAGGCTTTGGGATGCGCTCGCAACCCCCGGAAAGTAGCGCTTGGCCGGTACCAAGGTAGTAATTCACCGTGTGAGACTCGGTTTTACGATGGTGCCAGCGCCTTGAGGAGAACCGCCTATGCGTCGCATCAATCTGTCTGCCCTGTGGCGCATCAACCCTTGGATCACCGGTTGCTTTGCCCAGCCGCAAGCACGTCAATTGGCGGAACACTGCACCCGCATGGCTGCGGCGCTGGAGCAGGCGCAGGCCGACAATGCCCAGCTGACCCAAGCCCTGCTGGCGGCACAGGAGCAAGAGCGCACCCGGTTGGCGCAAACCCTCCACGATGACCTGGGGCAGTACCTGGCGGGTATCCGTGCCCAACTCTGCCTGCTGCGCAGGGTGGCCGAGCAACCTGCAATGGTGACGCGAACGGCGCGTGCCCTTGAAACCAATTGCGAAGGCCTGCAGCTGGGCTTTCGGGCCTTGGTGCACAACCTGTACCCGGTGGCGTTACAGCATATGCCGCTGGCCGACGCCTTCGGCCTGTTGGTGAGCCAGTGGCAAGCCAGCCAGGGCATAGAATGTAGGCTGCGGGTTGGCGAGCATCTACCAGCGTTGCCCGGGCCGAGCAGGATGCACTTGTACCGCTTGCTGCAGGAAGCGCTGACCAACGTCGCCCGGCATGCCGGCGCCAGCCAGGTGCGGGTGCGTCTGCAACGCAGCGCCAAGGGCCTGCGCCTGTTCATACGTGACAACGGCTGCGGTGCGCAACAGCCCCAGCGCCCGGGGGTAGGCCTGTACTCGATGGCCGAACGTGCGCGTAGCCTGGGGGGTGAACTGCGCATTCTCAGCCGCCCCGGCGCTGGTTGGGCGCTGGCCCTGAATATTCCCCTGGAGGTGTGATGAATATTGTATTGGTCGATGACCATGCCGTGGTCCGCCAAGGCTATGCCAGCCTGCTGCGGGCGGTGTTGCCCACGATGGAAGTACGTGAGGCTGCCAGTGGCGAAGAGGCTTTGGTCCGTGTTCAGGAGCAAGTGCCTAACCTGGTGATCATGGACTTCGGCCTGCCGGGTATCAGTGGCCTGGAAACTACCCGCCGGCTGCGCCAGCGCTTGCCCCAGCTGCGGGTGCTGTTTTTCAGCATGCACGACGAGCTGCCGCTGGTGCGCCAGGCGCTGGACGCCGGGGCCTCCGGTTACCTGACCAAGAACTCGGCGCCGGAAGTATTGATCGAGGCGGTGCAGCGGGTGCTGGCCGGGCACGCCTATATCGAACAGCCTTTGGCCACCGAATTGGCGTGCACTTCACAACACCGCGCAAACGATCCGCGGTTGCAGCGCATGACCCAGCGTGAACTGGAGATTTTCACGATGCTGGCCAAGGGCACTCCGGCGCGGGTGATTGCCGAGCAGCTGTGTATCAGTGGCAAGACCGTGTCCAACCACTTGACCTTGCTCAAGAGCAAGTTGCAGGTCAGCTCGCATGCCGAGCTGGTGCATCTTGGAATCGACCTGGGGGTGGTGCGGGTGGCGGGTTGAGATTCTTTATGGACAGAGCGCGGCCCCTGTGGGAGCGGGCGCGTCGATGCGTCGAACCGCCGCGAACACCGGCAAAGCCGGTGCCAGAGCTCGCGTTGGCTGCTTCGCGGGCATGCCCGCTCCCACAGCTGATCGTGTAGCTGCATCAATTGTCCCACGTCTCAGGGCACCCCTTGCAACCCTCCATGTTGGCTTCCTGGAAATTCCCGTAATGCTGCCGCGCCCCGCGCAGATCGGCGCGGGCCAAATTGCTCTGGCCAAATTTAGCCTCTTGCAGATTGGCATCCTCCAGGTCGGCGCCTTGCAGATCTGTCTTGCTCAGCCAGGCCATCTCCAGGTCCGCCGCCCGAAGGTTGGCCTGGTGCATCTTTGCCCCTGACAGCCGAGCGAACTGCAAGTAGGCCGCGCCGAGGTCGGCTTTCTCGAACTGCGCGCCTTGGGCGAACATGCCCCAGCCTTGGATGGCGACCAACTTGCTATTACTCAGGTCAGCCAGGCGCAGGTTGCTTTGTTGCAAGCTGGCGCGGGTCAGGTTGGCGCCTTGCAGGCGGGCTTTTTCCAGGTTGGCCAGGTCCAGCCGGGCGTGGCGCAGGTCGGCATCCCGCAGGTCGGCGCCGGCCAGGTTCATCTTGCGCAGGTCCTGGTTGGCCAGGTTGGCGCCGCGCAGGTTGGCGCCCGGGCACTGGCTGGCTTCGGCGATCACGCAGCCGTTGATGGTCAACGGGGCATCGTTGCCATCGTCGTCGGCATTGACGGCCAGGGCGGGCGAAAGTACCAACAACAGGGCAAAGGGCAGGTAGTTCATGGCGAATGGCTCTCGTCGGTATAGGAGATAGGCGCTATGGGGCCGCTTCGCGGCCCATCGCCGGCAAGCCAGCTCCCACAGGATCTGCACTGTCCTTGAGACCTGCGCTGTACCTGTGGGAGCTGGCTTGCCGGCGATGGGCTGCAGCGCAGCCCCAGTGATGCTTCACCTCAGGCGGTCAACGCTGCGCGGTCTTGGTGTCCCAGGTCGGGATCTTGAAGACCCAGAACGAACCACCCTGGGCCACCGGCTTGGTCAGCTCGGCCATGTCACCGCCCCACAGTGGCACCGCGCCGCCGTAGCCCACGGTTACGCCGATGTACTGCTCGCCGTCCTGCTCCCAGGTGATGGGCGGCGAGACGATGCCGCTGCCGGTCTGGAACTTCCACAGCTCCTTGCCCGTCTTGGCGTCGAAGGCCTTGAAGAAACCGTCGCCGGTGCCGGTGAACACCAGGTTGCCCTTGGTCGCCAGCACGCCAGCCCACAGCGGCAGGTGCTCCTTGTGTTCCCACACCAGCTTGCCGGTGGTCGGGTCCATGGCGCGCAAGGTGCCGACGTGGTCGTCGTACATGCGCTTGATGCGGAAGCCCATGCCCAGGTACGCCGAACCCTTCTTGTAGTTCACTTCCTCGGTCCAGTATTCCTCTTTCCACTGGTTGCCGGGGATATAGAACAGGCCGGTGTCCTGGCTGTAGGCCATGGGGTTCCAGTTCTTGCCGCCGAGGAACGGTGGCGAGACTTCAACCGGCTTGCCCTTGGTTTCACCCGGCAGCGGCTTGGCCGGACGTTGGCCGGGGTTTTCGACCGGGCGGCCGGTCTTCAGGTCGATATGGCTGGCCCAGGTGATGTTGTCCACGAACGGGAAGGCGTTCTGCAGCTTGCCGTTGTTGCGGTCCACCACGTAGAAGAAACCGTTGCGGTCGGCGTGCCCGGTAGCCTTGACCACCTTGCCGTCTTTGTCCTTGTAGTCGAACAGCACCAACTCGTTGTTGCCAGAGAAGTCCCAGGCATCGTTTGGCGTGTGCTGGTAGAACCACTTCACCTCGCCGGTGCTGGGGTCGACACCCACCTGGCCCGAGGTGTAGAGGCTGTCGTAGTCGTGGGGGTTGCCGTCCTTGGAGGTGCGTGCCCAGGTGTTCCAGGGGCCGGGGTTACCAGCACCAACAATGATGGTGTTGGTCTCGGCATCGAAGCTGGCGCTCTGCCAAGGGGCGCCGCCGCCGTGGCTCCAGGCTTCGACCTTGCCGGTTTCGGTGGTCGGGTCGTCTGGCCAGGAGGGCGCTTTGACATTGCCGGTCGGGGTGCTGTCCTTGCCGTTCAGGCGACCCATGTGGCCTTCGACAAAGGGCCGCATCCACACTTCTTCGCCAGTGTCCGGGTCGCGGGCGAACAGCTGGCCAACCACGCCGAATTCATCGCCGGAGCTGCCGTGAATCAGCAGCACCTTGCCGCTGGTCTTGTCTTTGATCAGCACCGGGGCGCCGGTCATGGTGTAGCCGGCGCTGTGGTCGCCGAACTTCTTGTTCCACACCACTTTGCCGGTGTTCTTGTCGAGGGCTATGAGCCGTGCGTCGAGGGTGCCGAAATAGATCTTGTCGCCGTAGATCGCCGCCCCGCGGTTGACCACGTCGCAGCACGGGCGAATGTTGTCGGGCAGGCGGTGGTTGTAGGTCCACAGGCGTTTGCCGGTCTTGGCATCCAGGGCGAACACCCGCGAGTACGAGCCGGTGACGTAGACCACGCCGTCGCTGACGATGGCCTGGGACTCCTGGCCGCGCTGCTTTTCGTCGCCGAACGAATACGACCAGGCTGGGGTGAGCTTGAACACGTTCTTGTCATTGACCTGCGCCAAGGGGCTCCAGCGCTGGGCGTTGGTGCCCATGCCGTACTGCAGCACGTCCTTGGTGGTGAGGTGGTCGTTGGCGATGTCTTCCCAGGTGACATTCTTGCTGGCAGGTGCCGCAGGGGCGGTGGCCGCTGTTGCCACAGTGCCCATGGCCAGGCTACCGGCCATCAGCAGCACGCGCACGCTCAGGGCCAGAGGGGAAAGGGCGGGTAGCGATCTTATTGTCATGGTTGCAGTTCCCAGTGGAGGTTTTGGCCTGCACAGGGTGGGGCGCAGCGGCGGCTGCGGGATACGGAAAATGTCCCGCTCTTGCCGGGAAAAGCTCCCGGACGGCACCTCATTTGGCCCTTCGCCACAAGCCCTACTACCAAGGGACTAAGGCCCGGCCACCAAAGCAGCATTCGGCCGCCTGCGGGCTGTTTTTAAGATGGCGGCACGGCCTCTGTGGTTGAGGCTTTGCGTGCAATGGTGAGGGCATAAGAATGACAACAAAACGCAATGTATTGCTGGCTACAGGGCTGCTGGCCGCGGCGGTGCTGACCGGTACGGCCTGGGCCCATGGCAATGTGGTGCCCCAGGCCGTGGAGACCAAGGGCCTGACCCCAATCAAGGACGCCGGTGTAAGCCTGGATGGCGACGGCTGGGCGGCGGTCAACCCGTATCGCACCTCACCCGAACATGACAAGGCCGTGGAAATCGGCGCCTCGGCCTACAACCAGAACTGCGCTGCCTGCCATGGCCTGGAGGCCAAGTCGGGTGGCATTGCTCCAGACCTGCGCATGCTTGATGCCGGGGACGCCGGGGATGAATGGTTTGTCGAGCGGGTACGCCACGGCGCGGTCCGCGATGGCCGTGTGTACATGCCGAAGATGGCCGACTACCTCAGCCAGGAAGCCCTGTGGGCAGTGCGCACCTACCTGGACAGCGTGCACGTCGAGGAGTGACGGCCATGCGTCTGTTTGCCGTGCTGTTTTGTAGCCTGCTGCTGGGGTGCGCGACGGCCCGGGCGGCTGCACAAGGCACCCAGACAGATCCGGTGCCCTCGGTGATGTGGGCCTTCTACCATAAACAACTGCTCGGGCAGGCCGCGTTCGTCTTCGATGACCGGGTCAAGCTACTGGTGCCGCCGTTTGCCGAAGATGCCCGGCAGGTACCGCTGGAAATCGACGCCCGGGCGTTTTCTGGCGAGGTGGTACGCATCATCGCCTGGGCAGAGCTGAACCCCTTGCCGCGTATTGTCGACTTTCAGCCCGGCGAGCACGTGCTGCCCTGGCTGTCGATCCGCATCCGTATCGAACAAGCCACCCCGCTGCGCGCTGCCGTGCTGACGCGCGATGGCCTGTGGCACGTCGGCTCGACCCTGATCGACGCTGCTGGCGGCGGGTGCACGGCGCCCAGCGTGGTGCGCACCCAACCCGGGTGGGAGGAGCACCTCGGTGAAGTGCTGGGCGGGCGCTATCCGCGTGGCGACAGCAGCCGATTGCGCTTGCAGGTGGCCCACCCGATGGACAACGGCCTGGTCAGCGGCATCCCCGAGTTCTTCCTCAACCATGCCGAGTTGCAAGACGCGGACGGCCAGCGCCTGGCCAGCCTTGAGTTGTACCCGGCGGTCAGCGAAAACCCCAACCTGGGTTTCGATGTCCAGGGCAGCGGGCCGACCCGGCTGCTGTTACAGGACAACAGCGGCAACCAGTTCGAAGCGGCGGTGCCCTGAGCGCGTTGCCCGATTTCCCCTGACCGGAGGCGCCCTTCATGCGTTGGATCGTCCTGTTGCTGCTGTGCCTGGGGCTGCCGGCCTGGGCAGACCTCCAATACCGCCTGACACCTCGGCAGATCGCCGAGGGCACCTGGCTACTGGGGGGCAGCACCGACAACTTCACCAGGGCCAATGGTGGAAATATCGTCAATACCGCGTTCATCGTCACCGACAGCGGCGTGGTGGTGATCGACAGTGGGCCGTCGAAACGCTACGGCGAAGCGTTGCGCCAGGCCATTGCAGCCGTTACCGACAAACCGGTGCTGGAGGTGCTGCTGACCCATCATCACCCGGACCATGTGCTGGGCAACCAGGCCTTTACCGATGTGCCGATCGGGGCCTTGGCCGGCACTACAGAATTGCTGCGTCAGCAAGGGGAAGCCATGGCCGAGAACATGTACCGCCTTGTCGGCGACTGGATGCGCGGTACCGAGGTGGTGCTGCCAACCCGGGTACTGGAGGCGGGTATCCACGAAGTCGGTGGGCACCGGTTGCGTCTGCTGGCGTTGGGCGGCCATACCGGTGCTGACCTGGCAATCCTGGATGAGAACACTGGCGTACTGTTCGCCGGGGACCTGGTGTTCTACGAACGTGCCCTGACCACGCCCAACAGCCCAGGGCTGGATGTGTGGCTCACGGATCTGGACATCTTGCAGGCACTGCCCTGGAAGCAGGTGGTGGCTGGGCACGGTCCAGTGGCCAGCGATGACCGGCCCTTTGCGCAGATGCGCGACTACCTGGGCTGGCTGGACGGCCTGATGCGCGAGGGTGCGGCCCGTGGTGATGACATGGCCGAGATGATCCGCAGCCCCATCCCCGAGCGGTTTGCCGGTATCAGCCTGACCCGTTACGAGTTGATTCGCAGTGTCAGCCACCTGTATCCGCGTTATGAGCGTCAGCGTTTGCAGCGCGTTGATAGCGCATCGTCCTCCAGCCCGGCCCTGCCACTTACTACCAAATGACGAGAGCCACGCTGCCAACGATGCATTCGCCTGGCAGGCGGGGCTTTTTACCATCGCAGCATCGCCTGTCGCTGGACAGGCATCGACCCACAGAGGCCCAGCATGATCTACGCACAACCCGGAACCCCAGGCGCCGTCGTGTCCTTCAAGCCACGTTACGGCAACTTCATCAACGGCGAGTTCGTGGCGCCGTTGGCTGGCCATTACTTCACCAACAGCTCGCCGGTCAATGGCCAGCCGATTGCCGAGTTCCCGCGCTCCACTGCCCAGGACATCGACCGGGCGCTGGACGCTGCGCATGCTGCCGCCGATGCCTGGGGCAAGACCTCGGTGCAGGACCGCGCCCTGGTGCTGCTGAAGATCGCCGACCGTATCGAGCAGAACCTGGAGGTACTGGCCGTTACGGAAAGCTGGGACAACGGCAAGGCAGTGCGTGAAACGCTCAATGCCGATGTGCCGTTGGCAGCAGACCACTTTCGCTATTTTGCCGGCTGCATCCGTGCCCAGGAGGGCGGCGCAGCCGAGATCAACGAAGGCACCGTGGCCTACCACATCCATGAACCGCTGGGCGTGGTTGGGCAGATCATCCCGTGGAACTTCCCGCTGCTGATGGCGGCCTGGAAGCTCGCCCCGGCCCTGGCCGCAGGCAACTGCGTGGTACTCAAACCGGCGGAGCAGACGCCGCTGTCGATTACCATTTTTGCCGAGCTGATCGCCGACCTGCTGCCAGCGGGTGTGCTGAACATCGTGCAGGGCTTCGGCCGTGAGGCCGGCGAAGCGTTGGCCACCAGCAAGCGCATCGCCAAGATCGCCTTCACCGGCTCCACTCCGGTGGGTTCGCACATCATGAAGTGCGCGGCCGAGAACATCATCCCGTCCACTGTCGAACTGGGTGGCAAGTCGCCGAACATTTTCTTCGAAGACATCATGCAGGCCGAACCAGCGTTCATCGAGAAGGCCGCCGAAGGCCTGGTGCTGGCGTTCTTCAACCAGGGTGAGGTCTGCACCTGCCCGTCGCGGGCGCTGATCCAGGAGTCGATCTACGAGCCGTTCATGGCCGAGGTAATGAAGAAGATCGCCAGGATCACCCGTGGTAACCCGCTGGACACCGAAACCATGGTGGGCGCCCAGGCCTCGGAGCAGCAATACGACAAGATCCTTTCGTACCTGCAGGTTGCCCGGGAGGAGGGCGCGCAGCTGCTCACCGGTGGCGGCGCCGAGCGGTTGCAGGGCGACCTGGCCAGTGGTTACTACATCCAGCCGACCCTGCTCAAGGGCAACAACACGATGCGGGTGTTCCAGGAGGAAATCTTCGGACCGGTGGTGGGCGTCACCACCTTCAAGGACGAGGCCGAAGCCCTGGCGATCGCCAACGATACAGAGTTTGGCCTGGGGGCTGGCCTGTGGACCCGCGATATCAACCGTGCCTATCGCATGGGTCGTGGGATCAAGGCTGGCCGCGTGTGGACCAACTGCTATCACCTGTACCCGGCGCATGCGGCGTTTGGTGGTTACAAGAAATCCGGGGTTGGGCGTGAAACGCACAAGATGATGCTCGATCATTATCAGCAGACCAAGAACCTGCTGGTGAGCTACGACATCAACCCGTTGGGTTTCTTCTAAACCGCGTCGTGGCCTTCGCGGGCTCGCCCGCTCCCACAGGTTCTGCACATGGTTTGGATGTTGTGCAGTCCCTGTGGGAGCGGGCTTGCCCGCGAAGAGGCCGGTACAGGTTACGACGCACCCCTACCAACGCACCCCACAATTTCCTTCCAAAGTAGCATTCGGCCCCATCGCCCCCCGTGCATTAATGCATCTACCGGAACCCTCCGGCACAACAAGAGGACTGCCCATGTGGAATAAACCCGCCTTTACCGACTTGCGCATCGGCTTTGAAGTGACGATGTATTTCGCCAATCGCTGATGTGCCGCCCGGCCATCGCCACGGTGGCCGGTTCCCCCTGATTACCTGTGGTTGAGCCAGTGCCACGCTTTGGTCTGGTTGCTTTCGCTGCGGGATGCTTTACGCTGGCAGTTACCTTCCAGAACAATAAGAACAGGCTTCACGATGAGCCAGAGTTTCAGCCCGCTTCGCAAGTTTGTCTCGCCTGAAATCATCTTCGGTGCCGGTTGCCGGCACAACGTTGCCAATTACGCAAAGACCTTCGGCGCACGCAAGGTGCTGGTGGTCAGCGACCCCGGCGTGATCGCCGCCGGCTGGGTGGCCGACGTGGAGGCCAGCTTGCAGGCGCAAGGCATCGACTACTGCCTGTACACGGCCGTATCACCCAACCCGCGGGTCGAGGAGGTGATGCTTGGCGCCGAAATCTACCGGCAAAACCACTGTGACGTGATCGTCGCCGTTGGCGGCGGCAGCCCTATGGATTGCGGCAAGGCCATCGGCATTGTGGTCGCCCACGGGCGCAGCATTCTCGAATTCGAAGGCGTGGACATGATCCGCGTGCCCAGCCCGCCACTGATCCTGATCCCGACCACCGCTGGCACCTCGGCGGACGTGTCGCAGTTCGTGATCATTTCCAACCAGCAGGAACGCATGAAGTTCTCCATCGTCAGCAAGGCGGTGGTGCCGGACGTGTCGCTGATCGACCCGCAAACCACCCTGAGCATGGACCCGTTCCTGTCGGCCTGTACCGGTATCGATGCGCTGGTGCATGCCATCGAAGCCTTTGTGTCCACCGGCCACGGCCCGCTGACCGACCCCCATGCCCTGGAGGCCATGCGCCTGATCAATGGCAACCTGGTGGAGATGATCGCCAACCCCACTGATATCGGCCTGCGCGAGAAGATCATGCTGGGCAGCATGCAGGCGGGGCTGGCGTTCTCCAACGCGATCCTGGGTGCGGTTCACGCCATGTCTCATAGCCTTGGCGGCTTTCTCGACCTGCCCCATGGCTTGTGCAACGCCGTGCTGGTGGAGCATGTGGTGGCGTTCAACTACAGCTCGGCGCCGGAGCGCTTCAAGGTGATTGCCGAAGTATTCGGCATCGATTGCCGTGGCCTCAACCACCGGCAGATTTGCGGGCGCCTGGTGGAGCACCTGATCGCCCTGAAACACGCCATCGGCTTCCACGAAACCCTGGGGCTGCACGGGGTGCGCACGTCCGATATCCCGTTCTTGTCGCAGCATGCGATGGGTGACCCGTGCATTCTCACCAACCCTCGCGCGTCGAGCCAGCGTGATGTCGAGGTGGTCTATGGCGAGGCCCTCTGACGAGCAGCAGCGGGCGCTGGCCGGGCTGCTGGGGCTGGGCGACCACTCGGCACGCAAAAGCCATTACCCGGAGCTTTCCGCCCGCCTGGACGAACTGGAAGCCGAACGCAATCGCTATAAATGGCTGTTCGAAAACGCTGTGCACGGCATTTTCCAGGCCAGCCTGCAAGACGGCATGCGGGCCGCCAACCCGGCGTTGGCACGCATGCTTGGCTATGACGACCCGCAAGCGGTACTGTTTTCCCTGACAGACCTGGCCACCCACCTGTTTGATGGCGGTGCCGAGGAGTTGCAGGCCATTACCGCGATTCTCGCCCGTGAGCGCAGCCTGCACGGCTACGAAACCCGCCTGCGACGCAAGGACGGCAGCCACCTCGATGTGTTGATGAACCTGCTGCTCAAGCCCGGGGAGGAAGGGCTGGTGGAAGGTTTTGTCGCCGACATCACTGAACGCAAGCTGGCCCAGCAGCGCTTGCAACAGCTCAATGACGAACTGGAGCAACGGGTTGCAGCGCGTACCGATGAACTGTTGGAGGCCCGCGATGCCGCAGAGGCCGCCAACCGCAGCAAGGACAAATACCTTGCCGCCGCCAGCCATGACCTGTTACAACCGCTGAATGCCGCTCGCCTGCTCATCTCGACCTTGCGCGAGCGGCCATTGCCAGAGGCCGAGCACGTGCTGGTGGAGCGCACCCACCAGGCCCTGGAGGGTGCCGAAGACCTGCTGACCGACCTGCTGGATATTTCCCGGCTCGACCAGGCGGCGGTCAAACCGGACCTGGCCGTGTACCGCCTCGACGAGCTGTTCGGGCCACTGGTCTCGGAGTTCCGTTCGGTGGCCGACGCAGAAGGCCTCAAGCTGCATGCTCGCATCCCGGACTATGCCATCAGCACCGACCTGCGGCTGATGACGCGCATCCTGCGCAACTTCCTCAGCAACGCCTGCCGTTACACCGATGGAGGCAGGATTTTGCTGGGCGCCAGGCGCCGAGGTGGCCATTTGCGGCTGGAGGTGTGGGATACCGGGCGGGGCATTGCCCAGGACCGGTTGCAGGCAATCTTCCTGGAGTTCAACCAACTGGACGTCGGCCGCGCTGCTGACCGCAAGGGTGTGGGGCTGGGGTTGGCCATCGTCGAGCGGATTGCCAAGATTCTGGGCTACCGGATCGAGGTGCGTTCGTGGCCGGGGCGTGGTTCGGTGTTCAGTATTGAGGTACCGATTGGCAAAGACATGCCGTTGGCCGTTCACCAGGCTGCGCCGCTGCCAAGCGTCGGCAACCCGCTACCGGGCCGCCGCTTGCTGGTGCTGGATAATGAAGTGAGCATCCTCGAGAGCATGGGCGCACTGCTGGGGCAGTGGGGCTGTGAGGTGGTCACCGCGACAGATCAGGCAGGGGCCTTGCTGGCCTTGCAGGGGCGGGCACCGGAATTGATCCTGGCTGACTATCACCTGGACCATGGCGTGGTGGGTTGCGAGGTGGTCAAGCACTTGCGCGAGCATTTTGCCGAGGCGATACCGGCGGTGATCATCACCGCCGACCGCAGTGACCAGTGCCGCCGCGGCTTGCAGAAGTTGGGAGCACCGCTGCTGAACAAACCGGTCAAACCTGGAAAGTTACGGGCGGTGTTGAGCCAGTTGCTGCAGGAACACTGAGGGGGCTGCTCTGCAGCCCATCGCCGGCAAGCCAGCTCCCACCCTGACAGCGGTGACCTCAAGCCATGCGCAATCCCTGTGGGAGCTGGCTTGCCGGCGATGGGCCGCAAAGCGGCCCCTTACGATTACAGCTTGATCCAGGTCGCCTTCAGCTCGGTGTACTTCTCCAGTGCATGCAGCGACTTGTCACGGCC
>NZ_JBIBGE010000028.1:0-97478 GCF_042956345.1 Pseudomonas sp. NPDC008258 | reverse complement strand
GCGCGAGTAGTATTTGCCCTACTGAAAAGCGGAGACGAGTATCGATCAAAAGCCGCTTAAAAAACTTCCCTAAAACCATAGAATCTCCCACAGGAGTATCACCAGCCTTCAGGCGAGTGCAGGACCTGTGGGAGCCGCGCTTGCCGGCGATGGGCCGCGCCGCGGCCCCGGTAGCGCTATGCGCACCCTGTGTGAGCGGGTTTACCCGCGAAGCAGGCGCCGCGGTGGATGGCACCGGCTGTGCCGGTGTTCGCGGGTAAACCCGCTCACAATGGATTGTGGTCGGGCTCAACGGCAGCTTCGGGTCGAAAGCTGTCGGTCGCGAATGACTGTTTTCGACCCGAAGCGGACCTTGCTTGGTGTTGATGACCAGGCGAACTGAGTAAGGTCAGCTCGAAAACGGCCTGAGAATGAGCATCAAAAGGGACTGAGCCGAGCATCGATACCTGCCTGTTTGGCCTGCGCGATCAGGTTTTCGACGGAATCTTGCTCAACTATGCAACCCACATAATCCGCACCGCCCGTGTCTACATGCACAAAGCGCTTTCCGAATCCGGTCAGCCATTGATCGAAGTCGACCAGCACCTGCGCCATTGTGGGCATCCCCTCCAGTGGGTAGGCATAGACCTGTTCAATACCGCTAGCTGAAACCAGTTTCGGTGCCAGGTACTCGAAATCATCGAAGCCGCGCACGTCTACAGCCATGAGTACCAGATGATCGAGTGACTGACCTTTCTCCGCGTCCAAAAGGCCACTGGCCAGCGCGGTGGCTGGCTCCTCACCCAGGTTGTAATAGCGCGATACCCTTCTGACGAGACGCGCGCGTTCTTTTTCAGGCAGGCGTGCCAATAGGGCATGAGTGAACATTTTAAGCTGCGCACCGAATGGATGAAGCTCACGCATTATCGCGGCGTCGCTCAATCGTGGTTCATCGGGTGGTGGCTGTGTGAAGCGGCCACCAAACAATCGATCGAATAGGCCCATCGCCGTTTATTCTCCTTTGAGGGTGAGGTAGCTGTAGTGAAGATTAACCCAGCGGCTCGACGACTCAAGCCATGCCAGAGTGCCGCAGCGATCGCCCCATGGCTATCACTGATAACGGCGTGGCGAGGGCGTAACTTCATTTCCTCGACTCGATCCCCATCCTGTTCGCATCGTGACGATCGATGAACACCTGAGCGCTGTAAGGCCGGGAAATCAGACACGGTTGGCCGTTTTCGACCCAAAGCAGAAGTTGAGCCGAACAGCAATCTTTGTGGGAGCGGGCACGCCCGCGAAGAATCCAACGCGGAGCCTGGCACCGGCTGCGCCGGTGTTCGCGGGCATGCCCGCTCCCACAGAGTGCGCATCGCGCTCACGAAATCAGCCATTTTTCAGTGTCTGCTTTGGGTCGATCGCCGCCGTTCGCGACAGAACCAGTGTGCATAGGCCCCGCGCCTAAGCACCCAGAGCCCGTTTCAACACTTCGTAGATTCTGGCGTCACCCGATTGAGCAACGTTGAACCGCAGAAAATCCCCCGCCGTCATCGACTGGCTAAAGGCATTTCCGGGTGCCAGCACCACACCTTCCGGCAAACACGCCCTGGCCAATGTTGCGGCATCCTTGCCGTGAGGCAGTTGGCACCAGGCATACATGCCAGCCTGGGGAATGATCCAGGGCTTGATACCAATGGCCTGCAACCTCGCTACCGTTTTGTCCATCTGCTCGGCCAACCGAAGGCGAACCCCCTCCATGTGTTTTCGGTACCCGCTATCAGTAATCGCGTGATGGATGATGTCTGCGGCCAGGCGCCCACCGCCGAATGTGGTCGCAATCTTGAGGTCGACCAGGCTTTCGATCCATTCCCCGCGAGCAGCAATGTAGCCGCATCGAACCGAGGCTGAGATGGTTTTGGAGAAGCTGCCTATCTGGATGACACGGGCGAGGCCATCGAAGGCCGACAGCCGTGGCGCGGGCGCATGCTCGAAGTCGCCGAAGATGTCGTCCTCGACAATCACCAGGTTGGAGGTGTCGGCCAGCTTCAGCAACCTGTGCGCCGTGACCGGTGAGAGGGTGGCCCCGGTCGGGTTGTGGATGCCGGAATTTGTGATGTACAACCGTGGCGAGTGCGTAAGCAGGGCAGCGCCGAACGCATCGATGTCCGGGCCCGTGGGCGTGTAGGGTACGCCCACAACGTTCACCCTGTGTGCCTTGAGCAGCGCGTGGAAGTTGAAATAGCAGGGGTCGTCTACCAGCACTGTGTCGCCCGGTTCCAGCAGAAAGCGGCAAATAAGGTCGATGGCGTGAGTGCCGGATTCCGTCAGCATGATCTGTTCCAGAGGGGCTTCGATCCCCATGCCTGCCAGGCGTCGCGACAAGAACTGCCTGAGCGGCGGATACCCCAGCGGTGAAGCGTACTCGGTCAGTTTTGCCGCGTCTGACCGGGCAACGATTCTAAGCGCTTTACGCATGCCAGCTTCGTACATCCAGGAAGGCGGTAGCCACCCGCAGCCGGGTTTCAACGCATCGATCGAGGTTTCAAGCGACTGTCGCGAGATCCACAGTGGGTCGACCACGCGATCAAACCTGGGGCCAAGTTCGGTCAGTGCCAAGGGCGCCACTGGCCCCGCCACGTAAAAGCCGGAGCCAGGGCGAGCGCTGAGCACGCCCTCTGCCATTAGCCGCTCATAGGCCTCAAGGACGGTAGAGACCGAGACCTGCATGGCTTGGGCCATTGCCCGGACGGAGGGAATTCTTGTGCCGGGTGTGTAGGTTCGGGAGGCGATTCTGGACTGAATTTCGCCCATGACTGTTTGAATTCGCGTTCCGCTGCGTTTCATCGCGCCCTCAACTGTGCGGGTTTTATATACATAACAGTTCGGTTCAACTGTATTGGATTGTACATGGCCTGGATAAACCCGTCAGTGATGTACTGAACACCGGATTATCGAGGACTTACCAATGGAAAAAACAACAAGCGGGTGGATCAACGGCTTTGTAGGCGTCGCAATTTTTGCGGGCTCGTTGCCGGCAACCCGTGTGGCAGTGGCGGATTTCGAACCCACCTTTCTGACCTGTGCCAGGGCAACCATTGCCGCCTTGTTGGGTGCGCTCTTCTTGATCGTGTTGCGCCAGCCTCGGCCGAAACGGGGTGATTTGTGGTCATTGGCGATAACAGCGCTTGGTGTTGTGATCGGTTTTCCGCTGTTGACGGCACTGGCCCTGCAGCATGTCACCTCAGCGCATTCCATTGTTTTTGTCGGGCTCTTGCCCCTGTGTACCGCAAGCTTTGCCGTGCTGCGGGGTGGTGAGCGCCCTCAGCCGCTGTTCTGGTTGTTCTCGATGATCGGTGCTGGCCTGGTCGCAGGTTATGCGTTGATGAATGGTGGTGACGGCTCGGTGGTGGGCGACCTGCTGATGATGGCTGCGGTGGTTGTGTGCGGGTTGGGTTATGCGGAAGGGGCGCGCCTTTCGCGGACATTGGGTGGTTGGCAGGTGATCAGTTGGGCGTTGGTTGTGGCGTTGCCGTTCATGCTGCTGCTGACCATCGCTAATTTTCCAGCGCCTGATGCCTTTGCCCAGGTAAGCGCGCCTGCGTGGTTCAGCTTTGGCTACGTTTCACTGTTCAGCATGCTGATCGGCTTTGTGTTCTGGTACCGGGGGCTGGTCCAGGGCGGGATTGCGGCTGTGGGCCAATTGCAACTTTTCCAGCCGTTCATGGGGCTTGGCCTGGCAGCGTTGCTGCTGCACGAGCACGTCAGCTGGATGATGCTTGTGGTCACGCTGGGGGCTGTCATCTGTGTGGCCGGGGCCAAGAAATACGCACGGTAAGTCGGCAGTGGCGGTAATCAGGCCCACCACTGCCAGCAAGCATTCAGAACCCTTCCAGCACAATCTTGCCGCGCGCTTTTCCACTTTCGATCATGGCGTGCGCACGCTTGAGGTGCTCGGCGTTGATGGTGCCGTAGTGCTCGCCAAGGGTTGTCTTGAGTACCCCATCATCGACCAGCCGGGACACGCGGTCGAGCAGTTGGTGCTGCTTGATCATGTCCTCGGTCTTGTACAGCGAACGCGTGAACATCAGCTCCCAATGCAGTGAAAGCGACTTGCGCTTGAGCGGCATCACATCCAGCTGCGCCGGGTCGTCGATCAGCGCCAGCTTGCCTTGCGGGCGTAGCACTTCCACCAGTTGCTCAAGGTAACTGTCGGTGTGCGTCAGGCTGATCACGTAGTCGACCGGGTTAAGCTTTAGCTCTTCCAACTGCAACGGGATCGACGCGCTGTGATCGATGACATGATGAGCGCCCAGCGCCTCGACCCAGGCCCGGGTTTCGGGCCTTGATGCCGTGCCGATAACCGTCAGCTGGGTGAGCTTGCTGGCGAGCTGGACCAGGATCGAACCGACCCCTCCGCCGGCGCCGACCACCAGCAGGCGCTGGCCTTTGCCACCGTTTTCTTCAATGCCCAGGCGGTCGAACAGCAGCTCCCAGGCGGTAATGGAGGTGAGCGGCAGGGCAGCGGCACTGGCGTTGTCGAGGGTGCGGGGCTTGTGCCCGACGATGCGCTCGTCCACTACGTGTAGCTCGCTATAGCTGCCTGGGCGGTCAATCGCCCCGGCGTAGTACACCTCATCGCCTGCCTGGAACAACGTGACTTCCGGCCCCACCTCGCGGACAACGCCGACTGCATCCCAACCCAGGATTTGTGGGTGCTCACCGCCGCGGCTCGCACGGATCTTCGTATCCACCGGGTTAACGGCAATGGCCCTGACTTCGACCAAGAGGTCGCGGGGGCCGGGTTTTGGCGTGGGCAGTTGCGCGTCATACAGCGATTGCGGGTCGTGGATCGGCAAACCGGGCTGGGTGTAAACGACGGCCTTCATTGGCGCTACCTCCAAGGGATATGAAAAGTGAGAGCAGGCTATTCCTTTCGATTCACTCAAAAAATAGCCTGAATGCAGTAAGACTTTCTCGCCTGTGATGAAAATAGTGTGGCGCTCAGCCCAATGCTGATCACTTGGCGTTATAGCGCGGCGCCAGCTGGTTGCTGGAGAGCTGGCCGAACAATGCCTGACGGCTGGCTTCGTAGTGGTCGAAGGCTTGCAGGTCGTGTACTGACGGCAGGGAGATCAGCACGCCGTTGTCGAAGTCTTGCAGGGCACCGTCAACCAGGTCCTGGGCCGACATCACGATGGCCGGGTCGAGGTTTTCGAGCGGCAAACCGCCTGTCTGCCAAAGGTCGGTGGCGGTAGCCCCGGGCAGTACTGCCTGCACTTGTACGCCTTTGCCTGCCAGCTCCTTGGCAAGTGCTTGCGTAAATGCGGTGACATAGGCCTTGCTGCCGCCGTAGACACCGTTAAGCAGTTCCGGGGCCAGGCTGACGATCGACGAGATATTGATGACCGCGCCTTGCTTGCGAGCCACAAAGCCAGGCACCGCGGCATAGGTGAGGCGGGTGAGGGCGGTAATGTTGAGGCTGATCATCTCGGCCATGCGCTCGACGTCGCTTTCCAGCAGGCCGGTATGGGTACCAATACCCGCATTGTTCACCAGCAGGCTGATGCTGGCGTCTTCGCGCAGCTTGCGCTCGACCCTGGCCAGGTCGGCTGCATTGGCAAGGTCGGCCGGGAACACCTCCACGTTCTGCCGGGTGTCACTGGTAAGCCGGGCGGCCAATGCGTTAAGGCGTTCCCGGTTGCGTGCCACCAGCACAAGGTCATAGCCGCGGCGGGCCAGTTGCTCTGCGTAGATCGAACCGATGCCGGTGGAGGCGCCGGTGATGAGCGCGGTGCCTTTGAATTGCTGGGTCATGATGATGCTCCTTTGTTTAGGTGTGGAGCCATCATGCAATACGTGGTTTTTGACCGAAATGACGCATATGATACGTTTTTAGGACATAACGTAGAGGGCACCAGCATGCACCGGGTCGGCTACCTCATAACCGATGGTTTCCAGGTCATGTCCCTGGCGACGCAAACCGTGTTCGAGTTCGCCAATATCGTGGCGGGCGAGGCGATTTACCGGGTCCAGAATTTTTCCATCGGTGGCGGCACGGTGCGTTCTTCCCTGGGGATGCATATCGACACACTGCCGTTGGGTGCGCCGGGCCTGGCTGACACCTGGATGGTCACCGGCACGTTGACGCCAATGACGCCGCCCAGTGAGGACGTGCTGGCCAGCGTACGTGGTTTTGTCGACGGCGCGCGACGTACCGCAGGCCTTTGTACCGGCTGCTTCGTGCTGGCGCAGGCCGGTGTGCTGGATGGCCGGCGCGCCACCACCCACTGGGCGTATGCGAACAAGCTGCGTGAGTTACACCCGAAGATCGACGTCGAGGAAGACCGGATTTTCATTGTCGATGGGCCGATATGGACGTCCGCCGGCATGACCGCCGCCCTGGACATGGCGCTGGGCATGGTCGAGAAAGACCTGGGCACTGAACTGGCCAGGTCGGTCGCACACAAGATGGTCATGCACCAACGCCGCTCTGGGGGGCAATCCCAGCACTCCGAACTGTTAGCGCTTTCGCCCAAGTCGGACCGTATCCAGCATGCACTGGATTACGCAAGCAGGCACCTGAGCCGCCCATTGAGCGTGGAGGAGCTTGCCGACGTGGTGCACCTGAGCCCTCGCCAGTTCACACGGGTGTTCACTGCCGAGACAGGGCAGTCACCCGGCAAGGCTGTGGAGCGCCTGCGGCTGGAGGCTGCCCGGCTGATGATCGAGCAGAGCCGGCACAGCCTTGATGTGGTGGCCAGGGAGACCGGGTTCAGGGACCGCCGGCACCTGCGGGAAGTGTTCGTGCGTGGGTTTGGTGTGCCACCGCAGTCCATACGCAGGGATGCACGGCAGCGATGATGCACGCAACTTAACGGTTTAGGCGGGGTAGAGGTGATGCCAAGGCGATCCGTCGCCAAGGCTTGCAGGGGTCAACGGTTCTTGTCTGTCATTCCGCCGTCCTGGTCTATATCGGCTTGTGAGTCATCATCCATGTTGCTGTGGCGGGCATTGTCTGATTTTTTGTCCGGGGAGTGGCCGCCTTTTGCACCTTGCTGATTGGCACCACTCGCCCGCCCGGGATCCTGGCCCTGCTTGTCCTGCCAGGCCCCTTGGCCGCCCTGTTGATGCTCATCAGGTTTGCCGCCAGACATCTGGCCGCGTTGCTGACCGGTTTTGTCTTGTTCGTTAGCCATGATCTTGCACCTCGCATGTTCACACAGAAAAAGCTGTGTTTACGTGTGAGGGCCAGCGGGCTGCGGTTGCTCATACTACTTTCCGGCTGGCAGACGAGGTGCGCGAAAATACCCATCGCTCAATGAGTTGTGTCGTAAAAGCTTGCAGAGGGCGCAGAGATCTGCCTGGCCGAAATTTCCGCACTCAGCGGGTATTTCAAACACCGCGCGGGCCGCCCTATGCGGCCTGCGAACAGTGCCTTGGAGGTTAGCCGGCGTTCAATGGCTTGGGGTTGGCGGCTTTTCTAACGCTTACTGCGCCCCACAACAGCCCGACGGAGGCAGCAATGAGCGACCCGGTGAGGATGCCAAGCTTGGCTGCACCCAGTGAACCTGGGTCGACAAAGGCGAGGTTGGCGATAAAGATCGACATGGTGAAACCAATGCCCGCCAGCAAGCCGATCAGGGTAATGCCACTCCAGGTCACACCTTTGGGCAGTGCACACCAACCCAGGCGCACCATTAGCCAGCTGACGGAGACGATGCCCAGGGGTTTGCCCAGCACAAGTGCCAGGCTGACAGCGAGCATCACGTGGTATGGCCCTTCGGAGGACAAGTCCACCCCGGAAAGCCCGACCCCGGCATTGGCCAGCGCGAACAGCGGCATTATCACAAAGGCTACCCAAGGGTGCAGCGCACTCTGCACCCGCACCACAGGCGGTACCAGGTCACGCTGGGCAAGCCGCAGGCGTTTCAGCGGGTCGATAAGGTTGCTGCTGTCCTGCTCCGGCGCTGTTGCACTGCCGAGCAGATCGTTGGAAAAACGTTTGATGGCGTCCACAGGGCGCTCACCCATGGGTGCTGAGCGCACGGGCGTCATGAGCCCGAGCACCACGCCAGCCAGGGTGGGGTGGGCGCCGGTCATCAGCACGCCGAGCCAGGTAATGGCGCCCGGAATCACGTACGCATAGGCCGAACCAACGCCGATCTTCTGCAACCCGACAACCAGCAGGATGCCAACGATGGCAACGCCAAAGCCTGTGTAGTCCATGCCACCGGAATAGAAGATGGCAATGATGAGCACGGCGATGATGTCGTCGATGATCGCAAGTGCCAGCAAGAAGATACGCACGTTGGACGGAATCGATTTGCCAAGCAGGGCGAGCACGCCGACGGCGAAGGCAATGTCGGTGGCCGTGGGCACAGCCCAGCCGTTCTGTTCTTGCGGTGCATGCGCGAACGCCAGGTAGATCAAGGCGGGTACAACCACGCCGCCCAGGGCCGCTGCCATGGGCAAGGTGGCCTGGCGCAGGCTCGCCAGCGCGCCTTCGTGGATTTCTCGGCGGATCTCCATGCCGACCACCAGGAAGAAGATGGTCATCAGGCCATCATTGACCCAGAAGTGCAGGGATTGCGAAAAAACCATCGACCCCACACCGAACGTGAGCGGTGTGTGCCAGAGTGAATCGTAGCTGTCAGCGAGTGAAGAGTTTGCCCAGGCGAGTGCAGCCAGGGCGGCGATGAGCAGCACCACACCACTCACGGCCTCGACATGCAGGAAGCGCTCTAGCGTGGCGAACGCACGACGGGCAAGTTGCTGGGCAAGGGGGATTCGAATTTTTTGCATAGGCGCAAGTAACCCCGCAAGGCGGCCCGACCTGCGCTGTTATTTAACCTGCGTCGCTGCGTTATGCAGCTAGCACCCGAGGGCAAGTCTATCACCCGAACGCAGTTTTGCGGTGAGAGATTGTGACGCTGCTTTTGCGCAGCTCAAGAGCAGGGTTGTGCGCAGCAGCATCGCCGGGGTGCGCGCAGGGCTGCCTAGTGAGGTTTGCGGTGCGAGCGGCGGCAGCGTTCTGAGCAGTAGCGTACGTGTTCCCAGCAGTTGGCCCACCGCTTGCGCCAGCTAAACGGCAAACCGCACGCTGCGCAGACCTTGCTGGGTAGAAACGGCTTCTTCATGGAAGACGACGGAAGAACAGGGTTATCTGCCCAATTTCCACGCCTAGCTTGCTCATGCTTGAGCGATTGATGAGGGTGTCTTCGTCCATCCGGTACATCCAGTCATCCAGGTCCACTTCCCAGTGGCGGCCGTCAACGGGTAGATCCAGGCGGTAGCGCCAGCGCAACGTATTACCGGCTACCTCACCGCTGGCCTCGCCGATCACGTCAGCCGCAGTGCCACGCCAGCGCCCGGGGCCGTTCGGGGTGAGCGTCCAGGTTCGCTGTTGTCGCGTACCGTCGCTATACACAAAGTGCTCGTCAAGGATCAGGCGTTCACCCTCCAGGCGGCTGCCGATACGTACATGGAAACGTTTGACGACTTCCCCCGAGCGCTTCTGGAACATGCCCCAGGCCTGAACCGGCCGCGAGAAGAACTCCACCAGGTCCAGCGGTGGCTGCTCATGGGCGTAATGCTCAACGCCAACCTTTGCGCAGCCGGCCAGCAGCAGGCAGCCGATCAACAGCACAAGTTTGTGCATGTTTCAGTCTCCTCGATTGCTCCCGGCCAGCCCAAGCAGCCGCTGGCGCAACTGTGGGTCGCGGGCCCGCGGGTCAAGCCAGATGGCGAAGAATGCGCGGGCGAAGGCGGGGTCGTTCACCTCGGCGCCAGGTTGGCCATCGACGTAGAAGCGGCAGCCTTTGCCAGGTAGGTAAAGGCCGCTGATGCGCATGCCGGGGCGCACATCCACAAAAGCTTCGCGCATGGCTTGGGACCAACGATTCAGGGTATCCGTCGCCAGTGGGCGATCAGCCAGCCGCTGCATTTCATCAAGGCTGGCCTGTACCAATGTGTCTCTGGACAGCGACCGGTGATAAATCAACTCAAGGGCGAAGGGCTCGTCCCAGTTCCATGCGGAACCGCTGTGCCAAAGTTGTGCGGTATACAGGCGCAAGCCAAACCAGGTGAATTCGCCGCTACCGGCCATGCGTGCTGGTGCCAGCGATTGCCGCCAGTCGGCGCATGCAGGCTGCGCCATTATGATCAGAATGGCCAAGGTGTACAGGCTGAGCGCCGAGCTTCTGCTTGCCATGTGTGTGACACCGGAAAACAAAATGCTGTACAAATATAGTTTGCTGTACAAGTTTTGCGCAAGTGAAGCTTATGTCGAGTGTTGGCAGGGTTGTCGGGCCAGAAGAGCCGGGGCTGGCCCCGGCCCACGGCCTCAGAGCAGGATATAGTCGCTGAACTGGCGGACACCCGCATGCTCGCCTTCAACCAGATGCACATAGCGCCCTGCCACCAGGTCCACCGGCAGGCAATCGTCGACATCGAGTACGGCGTCGGTGTGCGGCTTCAGCCAGTCTGCCGCCATGCGTTTGTCATAGCAGCCAAGGAAAGGCCGCGCCAGGCAGGCCGGGGTCCTTCAGGATCGATGCACTGCTGGCGATGTCCGGGGCCAGCCAACGGTCCTGGGAATAGGCCGGGACCCGTTCACGCAACAACTGCCAGGCAACGCGGGTGCCCGCGCCAAAGCGCTGCTCCTTGAGAAATTCGAATGCCTGAGCCGCCAACAGGTATTCGATGGCAAGGATCTGCGTACAGTTCTCCAGCGCGCGGTGCAGCTTCAACCCGGCGTTGGTGCCCATGCTCAGGTGATCCTCCTGCAGGCCAGAGGTGACGTAGTTGTCGATGACTGCCGGCTGCGCCAGCTGACGGTTTTCTGCACACAGTGAAGCGGCGACGTACTGGACAATCATCATGCCCGAATTCACTCCCGGCTGGCTGACCAGGAAGGCCGGCAAGCCGCTGACCAACGGGTTGATCAGGCGATCGAGTCGGCGCTCGGCAATCGCCCCGATTTCGGCCACCGCGATTGCCAGCAGGTCGGCCGCCATGGCCACCGACTGGCCGTGCGGATTCGCCTGGGACACCACCCGATATGACTCAGGTGTACCCAGCAGCATCGGGTTGTCGGTCGTGGAGTTGAGTTCGGTTTCGATCTGTCGCGCAGCGTGATCCAGCTGATCGCGCGCGGCGCCATGAACCTGCGGAATCGAGCGAATGCTCAAGGCGTCCTGGGTGCGGATACCCTGGCTACTGGCAATGACTTCGCTGCCGTCGAGCAGGCGGCGCAAGTTACTGCCCACGCGCTGCATGCCGGGGTGCGGTTTCATTGCGATGATTTCAGGGTCGAAGGCATCGAGTTGACCGCGCTGGGCCTCGAAGCTCATGGCGCCGATAACGTCTGCCCACTGGCTCAAACGCGTGGCGTCGTCCAAAGACAGGCAACTCAGGCCCGTCATGCAAGGGGTGCCGTTGACCAGGCACAGGCCATCCTTTGCGCCCAGTTTGACCGGCGCCAGGCCGACCTCGGTCAAGGCTTGCAGCGCCGGCACGACCTGGCCGCGATAGCTGACCTGGCCGACGCCCAGCAAGCTGATGCTGATATGTGCCATGTGGGTCAGGTACCCCACAGACCCCTGTTTCGGTACCTGCGGGGTGATGTGCTGGTTGAGCAGGCTCAGCAGCGCCTCGACCACCTTGCGCTGAAGGCCGGAGCGGCCCTGGCTGAAGTTGATGATCGCCGCACACATTATCGCCCGGGTCTGTTCGTCCGACAGCGCCGGGCCTACGCCACAGGCATGGCTGAGCAGGGTGTTACGCGACAGCTGGCTGAGTTGTTCGTCCTGCAAGGAGACATTGCACAAGGCGCCAAGCCCGGTGTTGACGCCGTAGGCGCGTTCACCGCTGGCAACGATGCGCTGGACGATCGCCTGGGCGTTCTCGATACGCGCCCAGGCCGACGGGGCCAGCTCAAGCTTCGCCCCGTGTCGGGCCACTGCCACCACGTCCTGCCAGCGTACTGGCGCCTCGGCGATGATGATCTTTTCGGCAAGTGACATACACGTGGTTCCTTAAAGCGAAGCTACACGGCGCTGCACGAAACGATCTACGTAGTCGTCCGCAGGCTGGTGGAGGATTTCCTTCGGGGTGCCGACCTGGATCAGGCGGCCGTCCTTGAGAATGGCAATCCGGTTGCCGATGCGCACCGCTTCATCCAGGTCGTGAGTGATGAAGACAATGGTCTTGTGCAGGGTCTTTTGCAGTTCCAGCAACTGGTCCTGCATTTCGGCGCGGATGAGCGGGTCGAGCGCACTGAAGGCCTCGTCCATCAGGATGATGTCGGTGTCGGCGGCCAAGGCCCGGGCCAGGCCGACACGCTGACGCATGCCGCCTGATAACTGGTGCGGGTAGGATTTTTCGTAACCCTTGAGGCCCACGGTGTTGATCCAGTGCAGGGCACGCTCGGCGCACAAAGCCTTGCCCTCGCCACGGACTTTCAGGCCGTAGGCAACGTTGTCCAGCACGGTGCGGTGTGGCAACAGGCCGAAGCTCTGGAACACCATGCTGATTTTGTGGCGGCGAAATTCCCGCAGGGCTTGCATGTCGTATTGCAGGATGTCCTCGCCATCCACCAGGATCTCACCGCTGGTCGGGTCGATCAGGCGGTTGAAGTGACGCACCAGGGTCGATTTGCCCGAGCCCGACAGCCCCATGATCACAAAGATTTCGCCGCTGCCGATGGACAACGACAAGTCGTTGACCCCGACTACGCAGCCGGTTTCGGCCAGGACCTGATCTTTGCTTTTGTTCTGGCGGATCAGTTTCAGGGCTTCTTCGGCGCGAGCACCGAAAATCTTGAACACATGTTTGACTTCGATCTTGTTCATTGTTTGTTTGGCGCTCATTTGCCCACCCCATGCCGTGGCCGGCCATAGGCCTGGGTAATGCGGTCGATCACAACCGCCAGAATCACAATGGCCAGGCCCGCTTCAAGGCCGCGGCCCACGTTCAGGGTCTGGATGCCGACCAGCACGTCCTCACCCAGCCCACGGGCACCGATCATCGATGCAATGACCACCATCGACAGGGCCATCATGGTGGTCTGGTTGATACCGGCCATGATGCTCGGCAACGCCAGTGGCAGTTGCACGCCGAACAGTTGTTGCATGCGATTGGCACCGAACGCATTGATTGCCTCCATCACTTCGCCGTCCACCTGGCGAATGCCCAGGTCGGTAAGGCGAATCAGCGGCGGGGCGGCGTAGATGACGGTGGCAAAGATCGCCGGCACCTTGCCCAGGCCGAACAGCATCAAAACCGGAATCAGGTACACGAAGCTGGGCATGGTTTGCATGATGTCGAGTAGCGGCATCAACACCGCCCGCAGGCGATCGTTGCGCGCCGAGAGGATACCCAGCGGAATACCGACCAACACCGATATCAGCGTTGCTACCAGCATCAGCGCCAGGGTCTGCATCAGCTTGTCCCAGAGCCCGACCGCACCGACCAGAAAGAGCAAGCCGACGATCACGGCAGTGGGCACAACCCTGCGCGTGGCGTGCCAGGCAATACCCGCGACAATGGCCAGCATCAGCCACCAGGGTGTTGCGCGCAGCAGGCCTTCGAGGTTGACAATGGCCCAGAGCAGGGTGTCGGAGATGTGCCGGAACACATCACCGTAGTTGGTGACCAGCGCATCGACCCAGCCATTGACCCAGTCGGCAATGGAAAACGTGAAGTTCTTGGGAAACATGGAATTCTCTCAAGCAAGTGCATGAAGCGGACTGCTGCATGGCGTGCCCGACACGCGCCGGACCCGCTCACACCCTCAGAGTGCCGCGTCTACCTTTTTGGCTGCGTCTACGCTGACCCAGCTGTGCCAGACTTCGGGGTGTTCCTTGAGGAACAGTTTGGCCAACTCAGGCGACTCGATACGCTCCTTGCTCATGCGCCCCAGGTTCTGGTTCAGCAGGTCGATCGGCAGGTTGACCTTTTCCAGCACTGCCACCAGCTCCGGCGCCTGCTCGTGGAAGGCCTTCGACACACCCACCTGAATGGTCACCGATTTATCCACGCCTGGTTCGTCCAGCTTGACCAGGTCGGCCTGGCCCATCAGCGGCGTCGGCGACCAGTAGTAGAACAGGATCGGCTCGCCACGCCTGTAGCTCGACAGTACGGCGGCATCCAGTGCCGGGCCGGTGCCCGGGCGGAAGTTGGTATAGGTGCTTTCCAGGCCGTAGCGCTTGAGCATCTCGCTGTTGTCCAGCTCGCAGGTCCAGCCGGCCGGGCAATTGTAGAAGCGCCCTTTATCTGGTTCTTCAGGGTCCCTGAATACCTGGGCGTATTGCCCCAGGTCGGCGATGGCCTTGAGGTTCGGTGCCTTGGCTTCGAGTTTGCGCTTGGCATCGCCTTCGATCACATAACGCGGCACATACCAACCTTCGGCCGCACCAACGACTGGCGAACCGATGCCAACGACCTTGCCGGCAGCCGCCGCCTTGTTCCAGACCTCGCTGCGCCCCACCCATTCCTCGGCAAACACCTGAATGTCGTTGCTGCTCAGAGCGTTTTCCATGGAGATGGAGTTACCTGGCAGGCTGTCGGTTTCGCAGCCATAGCCATTTTTCAGCACGAACTGCATCACGTCAGTAAGCAGCATCCCGCTTTCCCAGTTCAAACCGGCGAACTTCACCGGTTTACCCGACTCGCACCACCCGGCGGCCTGGCTGGCACCAGCGGATGCCAGCAGCCCGAAAGAAAGCGTTGTGGCAAGTAGAGCTTTTGTAATTGTCATTGTGACGCTCCCGAACAAGAACCTGTGCACGGGAGAAATATTTCACAACCTCAAAAAAGGAAGAAATAATAAGTCCTGATGCATCACAACGGAAAAACCTATGAAGTTCACACTGCGGCAATTGCGCTATGCACTCGCAGCGGCCAAGCACGGAAACCTGACGACGGCCGCCATGGAGCTTCATGTTTCGCAACCCTCCATCTCGGCGGCCATTACGGAACTCGAGGAAGTGCTGGGTCAGTCCATCTTCATACGCCAACGGGGCCTCGGCATATCGCTGACCCCATTCGGTCGAACCGTCATGGTCCAGGCACGTCGTGTACTGGCTGAGGCTCAGACCTTTGCCGAGATCAATGCCACTGCCGGCGAGTGTGTCGGAGAACTGGTGGTCGGCTGCTTTGAAGACCTGGCGCCCTATTGCCTGCCGCAAATCGTGCGACGGATGCAGCAGTCCTGCCCGAGGGTCACGGTCGACATGCGCGATGGCAGCTTCGATTTTGTTGGCAAGCGGCTGAGTGAAGGGGCGATTGAGTTGGCGATCACCTACGACCTGGGGTTGCCACCGAACACGCAAACCACTCCGCTGTGCCAACTGACTGCTCAGGTACTGCTGGCGGCCGATCACCCGCTGGCCAATGAACCGCGTGTCAGTCTCAAGGCACTGGCCGACTACACGCTGGTCGTTACCGATCAGGCGCAAAGTTGGCAGCATGTGCTGGATCTGTTCAGCTTTTACGACCTTACACCCTCCGTGGTGCACCGGGTGCGCACCTTCGAGTTGCAGCGCAGCCTCGTCGCCAACGGGTTTGGCGTGGCGCTGATCTACACCCGGCCGTTTGGCGATCGTAGTTATGATGGTCAAGCGCTGGTATGTCGGCCGACTCAGGAAAAATTGCCAACGCATAGCATTGTACTGGCGCACGATCAGCGCTACCCGCTGACGCCTTCGGCTGAGGCGTTCAAGGAGCTTGCGGTGGCATGGTTTGCGGAACGACCGTCGTTTGCATCCGAATGAACGACGGGTGGGACGATGCGGCTTGCACGATCCATCTGGCAGTCCGATGCAGCAACCTTGCAGTGGTTGCAGTCCTAGGCTTTAACCGCCTACGGAAAACGCTGCCATGCCCATCAAGATCGAACAAGCGCAAGCCGGCGAAGCGCGCCGCACAGGCAGGGAACGTGACCAGGCCGGAACCTGCCCATGGACATGATCTGGCAAACCATCCAGGCCGAATTCGCCGATATCGGCGATGAACGCGAGATCGTGCGAATACTGGTACGGCTGTTGATGGCTGCCGTACTGGGCGCGGTGCTGGGGTTCGAGCGCGAGCACAAGGGCAAATCCGCCGGGGTGCGCACGCACATGCTGGTTTCGCTGGGGGCGGCGCTGTTCGTGCTGGCACCGAGTATGGCAGGTGCCGATGCGCAGGCGCTCAGCCGGGTGATTCAGGGCATCGTTGCCGGTATCGGCTTTCTGGGGGCGGGCACCATACTCAAAGGCAATGGCCAGGACACCAGCCATGTCAAAGGCCTCACCACCGCCGCTGGGCTATGGATGACGGCGGCCATCGGTACGGCGGCGGGGATGGGGCGAGAAGCCACGGCGCTGGTCAGCACGGTGCTGGCGCTGTTGGTGCTGGGCACCATGCCCTTGCTGGTGGACAAGGTCGAAGGGCAGGACGAAGAGAAACAGAAGGAGGAGGAGGGCAGGAAGCACTGAGGGGCGTGGGTCGCCCCCCGGTCAGCCTGTCGGCACTGGTCAGACCGACGTTGAGCCATTCAGGCGCTCGATCGCGTCAATCAGGTCGTCATAACCCACGGGCTTGTTCAAGTGGCGGTCAAAGCCGGACTGTCGAGACTTGTATTGGTCAGCGCTTGCCCCGTAGCCAGTCAAGGCGATGGCTGGGATGTAGCGCAGATGTTCCAGGCCACGCAGCGCCCGGATCAGCGCATGGCCATCCATGCCAGGCATGCCGATGTCGGAAATGATCACGTCGTAACGCGCATCTGCCGCCGATTGCAGCGCCAGTTTCGGGTCGCTGTAGGCGTCCACGTCGGCATCCTCCATCAACAGCAACTGTTCCATCACTTCCAGCACATCCAGCGAGTCATCCACCAACAGTATGCGAACCCCTTTCAGCCGGCCTTCTGATGGCAGCGCTTCGCCCTGAACCTGGGGTTGCTGGGTGTACACACACAACGGCAATGTGATGATGAACGTACAACCCAGGCCTATTCCGGGAGACTCTACGCTGACCGCCCCGCCATGGGCTTCTACCAGTTGCCGGACCAGGGAAAGGCCAATACCCAGCCCCTCACGGCCATGCCCGGTCGGTGCAGCCTGGTTGAACAACTCGAAAATATCTTCCAGGGAGTTTTCGGCGAGGCCTATGCCCTGATCGATGACTTCAAGTCGTGCCTGCTCATCCTGCCGGGCAAGTTTCAACTGGATTTCGCCATCGGCAGGGCTGAACTTCAGTGCGTTGTTCAACAGGTTCCAGATAATCTGCTCGGCACGTGTGCTGTCGGCCTCCACAAAGACCGGCGTACCATCGGCCGGCAGCGTCAGCCGAACACTGCGGCCGCGCTGCTCATTGCAGGCTACAGCACAGATACCTTGCAGCATGGCAGACAAGTCGACAGGCTGGGTCTTGAGCTTGAGCTTGCCCGTGCGGATGCGCGCCACATCAAGCAAGTCATCGATGATCCGCGCCTGGCTTGTGACCGCTTCGCGAATGACGTTGACTGCCTTGCTCGCCATGCCGGTGCTGCTGACCGACGGGATGCGTCGCAAGATGTCGGCATTGAGCTGGATCAGGTTAAGCGGGTGCTTGAGTTCGTGCGACATCACCGCGAAGAACTCGTCCTTCATATGGCTGGAGCTCTGCGACTCGGCCAGGCGCTTGCTTTGTTCGTCCTGCAGGCGCTTGTGGCCGGTCAGGTCACGGGCGATCTTCACGTAACCGCGCAAACTGCTGCCCTTGAGGCGGGAGACTTCGCCACTGCAATAGAACCGGCTGCCGTCCTTGCGCACATGCCAGCGTTCGTCCTGGCCGCGGCCATGCAGGCGGGCGGCGCGCAGTTCACGTTCCGGTTGGCCCTCTTCGCGGTCCTGCTCGGTAAAGATCAGCGCATAGTGCTGGCCCAGCACTTCATCCTTGGCGTAGCCGAATATCAGCGCAGCGCCAGTGTTCCAGTCGATGATCAGGCCTTGTTCGTCAAGCAGGATGATGGCGAAGTCATGAGTGCTCTCCGCGACCAGGCGCATGCGTTCTTCACCCTGGCGTAGGCGCTCTTCGGCTGCGCGGCTTTTGGTGATGTCAATGAACGTGAGCACGGTGCCATCGACATTCTGCTCGCTGGCCCGATATGGCAGCAGGCGCGCCAGGTACCAGTGCTGGTCCTGGCCGATGACTTCGCGCTCGAGCGTGGTTTCGCGCTCGATCACCGCGCGCGCATCGTCCGCCAGCCCCGGATATTCCAGGCGATGGGTGATGTCGAGCAGCGAGCGGCCGGTGTCGACCGGCAGTATGCTGAAAATGGCGGTGGCCCCGGGGGTGAACCAGCGAATGTGCAACTGGCGGTCGACGAAAACGGTGGCGATCTGGGTGGAGGCGATCAGGTTGCTCAGGTAGTCGTTGATCTTGTCGGTTTCATCGACCTTGGTCTTGAGCTCGTAGTTGACCGTAAGCAATTCTTCGTTGATGGATTGCAGCTCTTCCTTGCTGGTTTCCAGCTCCTCGCTGGCCAGGCGCAGCTCCTCGTTGATCGCCTGCATTTCTTCGTTAGAGGCCATCAGCTCCTGGCTGGAGATATCCGACTGCTCGATGGTTTCCTGCAACTGCTGGCGGGTACGCTGGAGTTCGCGCTCCAGGGTACTCAACACCATGCCTTCGGTTTGCTGGATGGCAGGCGGGTTATGGGGATCAGCTTCGCGAACCTGGAATACCACCAGCAGGCATTCGCTGCCACTGGGTTCGTCCTGGTGGGGCTGTACCTGTACCTGGATTTCGACGCGCTGATCGTCGACCGTGGTGATCACTGCGCCCGAGCTGACCGGCTGGCCGGTGTTCTGAGCCTGCAACAAGGTACTGCGCAGGGCAGGGCGCAGCGGCGCGAGTACCAGGTTCAGCAGGCTGGGGCTGACTTCGCCACCGGCGTGGCGCAGGAAGCGGCCCACGCCTTCGCTCATGTGCAGGATGTTGCCATCAGCATCGACGATCAGGCTGGGCGGTGTGCGCCTGGACAAGGCACGGTGGTGGATTTCAGCGTAGGACAACTTGCGCAGGGGCTTGGGTTTGGCGCGTACTGCTTGCGTGTCGGGCGTGTGAAGCCGCCCCGGGCGGCGCGCCGGCTCCACTTCCCTGGCGCGGAAGATGCGATGGCGCTTGTCCACGGCAATAAACAGGTCGGTAGCCACGTCTGCCGATTCCGAACTGCCCAGGAACAAGTAACCCCCTTTGCGCAGGGCAAAGTGGAACAGGCGCAATATTTCCCGTTGCACTTCCCGGTCCAGGTAGATGAGCAGGTTACGGCATACCACCAGGTCCAGCTGAGAGAACGGTGGATCCGACAGCAGGTTGTGCCGGGCGAACAGGACTTTTTCGCGAATGTCCTTGCGTACCCGATAGTGCTGGTCCTCCTTGATGAAGAACTGACGCAACCTGGCCGTGGGTACATCGGTGGCGATGGCATCGGGATAAAGGCCGAGCCGGCCGATATTGATCGCACGCTCGTCGAGGTCGGTGGCGAACACCTGAACCTTGGCACTGCGCTGCGCCATTGCCAGCTGCTCAGTCGCCATCATCGCAAGGCTGTAAGCTTCCTCTCCGGAGGAGCAACCGGCCGACCAGATGCGTATCTCGCGCTGCTGGTCCTCGCTGTCGTCGATGGCCAGCCCCGGCATGACCTGTTGTTGCAATGCTTCGAAGGCATCCCGGTCGCGGAAAAAGTTGGTGACCCCGATCAGCATGTCAGCCAGCAATGCACGGCATTCCTCAGGGTGCCGCTCAAGGTATTCACGGTAGCCGGCCAGGTCAGTCTGCGCGGTGACATGCAGGCGCCGCTCAAGCCGGCGTAGCACGGTAGCGCGCTTGTAGTGCTGGAAGTCGTGGCCGGTACTGGCATGAAGGCGGACGAGGATGTCGTCGAGCAGTGGGTCGCAGTGGGCTGGGTCGCCTGAGCGTTCGCCCAGAGGCGGCGGCAGGCTGTCATCTTCTATTTCCGGCAGTTTCACCTTTTGTGCCGTGCGCCACAGGTCCACAAGCTTGCCCGGTATTTCGGCCACCGGCAGAATCAGGTCCACCATACCGGTGGCAATGGCGGCCCTTGGCATATCGGGGTACTGGGCGTCATCGGGCGACTGCACCAGGGTCAGGCCACCTTGTTCCTTGATACGCGACAGGCCCACCGCGCCATCGCTGCCGCTGCCCGAAAGGATCACGCAGAACGCATGGTCCTTGTGCACGTCCGCCAGGTCGCGGAAGAACAGGTCAATGGCGACGTGGTCACCGCGGCTGCGCCTGGCCGGGCTGACCCGCAGGTAGCCGTCATTGGTGGACAGGCGGTTGGCCGGCGAGATCACATACACGTGGTTACGCTCGATCGGTACCGGCTCGCTCACCTGGCACACCGGCATGCGCGTGACGCGCTGGATCAGGCGGTCGGCCTGGCTCTGGTGGTCCGGTGACAAGTGCAGCACCACCACGAAGGCCATGCCGGCATCCGCAGGGGCGTGCTGGAAAAATGCCTGCACGGCCTCCAGCCCGCCGGCCGATGCACCGATGCCCACCACCGGGAAGTCCAGGTGGCTGGGGCTGAGTGCAGGGTTGTGCGGCGAGGCGAGGGAAGTCTTGCTGGACGATTTCATTGGCACGAGCCTTGTGCGAACCGGAAGTGAGCTTTGGCACCGATTATAGGCCCGACACCCTTCAGCCGACGAGCGGGGTTCACGTTAGGACAGCCCTCGCCGGCCAAAGTGCCGCTATTTTTCCCGCTGCCCTGAAGGCCTGCCCGGGATATCCGGATAAACCTTCGCGGCGCCGCGTAGTCAGTTTCAATAAGGGCCTGGATATCCCTGGGCCCGGGAGGTGGCTGATGAAATTCTTCTGCCTGCTGCGTGGCTGCCAATGGCGCAGCCTGCTGGTGAGTGAAGTCGCCGGGCTTCACTGCCAGTGTTGCGAACGCTGTGGCGCGCTGCGCTATAGCCAGCCCGGCCAACCCTTCAATGCGTAGGAGCGGACCATGGCCCGGTCAATCTGGAAAGGCGCAATCAGCTTCGGCTTGGTGCACATCCCTGTCTCGCTGAATACCGCCGTGCGCAGCGAGCGTGTGGATTTCGACTGGCTGGACAAGCGCACCATGGACCCGGTTGGCTACAAGCGTGTGAACAAGGTAACCGGCAAGGAAATCGACAAGGAGCACATCGTCAAGGGTGTGGAGTACGAGAAGGGCCGCTACGTGGTGATCAGCGAGGAAGAAATCCGCAAGGCCAGGCCCGAGGCCACCCAGACCATCGATATCTTCTCGTTTGTCGACGCTGGCGACATTCCGCTGCAACAGTTTGACACCCCCTACTACCTGAGCCCCGACCGTCGTGGCGGCAAAGTCTACGCCTTGCTGCGCGAGACCCTGCACAGCACCGGCAAGGTGGCCCTGGCTACCGTGGTGCTGCACACCCGCCAGCACCTGGCCCTGCTGCGCCCACTGGAGGATGCGCTGGTGTTGATCACCCTGCGCTGGCCGGAAGAAGTGCGTGGGCTGGATACGCTGGAACTGGACAAGAGCGTGACCGACAGCAAGGTCGACAAGCGTGAACTGGAGATGGCCCGGCGCCTGGTGGAGGACATGAGCGGGCAATGGGCGCCCGATGACTACCGTGATGCGTTTCGCCAGACCATCCTCGACCTGGTGGAGGAGAAAGCCAGCAAAGGCAAGATCGAAACCGTGGACAAAGGCGAGGGCGCGACGGCGGAGAAGGGCGCCGACATCATCGACCTTACCGAGTTGCTCAAGCGTAGCCTCGGCGGCAAGCCCAAGGCGAAAAAACCGGTGGCCAAGCGTTCACGCAAGGCTTCATGAGTTACCCAAGCTCCCCCTCAAGCCCCTTGAGATAGTCGCCGAAGCCGTGGCGCGCGCGGCTGTCCACCCGGCTGCTGGTGGCCACGCTGTGCGCCGCGGTCCACACGATCTGTGCGCCGCTGGCTTCGAGGGCCAACACCAGTTGCACATCTTCGTGCGCCGGTACTGGCTGGAACCCGCCGACGCGCTCATAGGCCTTTGCGCACACCCCGAGGTTGGCGCCATGGATGTGCCGGTGCCCATCCTTGGGCTGGTAACGGCTGCGGTACAACTGGCGCAACGCGGCGTTTTGCCAAGGCTGCCAGCGCTCGATGTGCACCGTGCCGCAGACCGCATCGGCGTGCCATTGCAGCTGCGACACCAGCCAGTGCCCGGGCACGCGGCTGTCGGCGTCGGTGAAGGCCAGCCACTGGGCACCGCGCTCGATCATCCACGCCGCACCCAGGCGCCTGGCGATACCTACGTTACCGGCCTCCAGCTCCAGGGTATGCACGCGATGGCGGCGGGCGATGCGCGCGCTGGCGTCTACACAGCGATCCAGCACCACCAGTACCTCGACTGCCAAGCCCGTCGCCTCGGCTTGCGCCACGGCCTGCTTGACGGCCGCCAGGCAGTGCCCAAGCCGCCGGGCTTCGTTGTGGGCGGGGATGATGACGGCGATCATGGGCAGGTCTCGTCGAGGTCAACGACGCTGGGCTGACACGACCAGTATTCGAGCAAAAAGTCCGCCTCTTCGTGGCGCAGCACTGGGTAGAGTGGCAGATGCCGGGCTAGCAGGGCGTGCACCTCGCGGCCATCCTGCGGGCAGCTGGCGATGGGGTGGCGCCAGTGGCAGGCCAGCAGACCTCCGTCATCTGCCAGGCTGGCCGCTGATTGCTCGATGACCTGCAGCCAGTCGGTGGCGTCAAGGTAGTAGCCGATTTCGCTGAGCACGATCAGGTCGAACTGACCGCCCGGCCAGTCGCCCGGCAGGTGGCCCTGTTCGACATGGGCGTGGCCCACGCCCGCAAGCCGCTGGCGGGCCAGGGCCACGGCCGTTGCGTCGATGTCCTGGCACAACAGGCTGGCGCAGCGCTCGGCCAGCAGCGCGCTCAGCTCGCCGTTGGCGCAGGCGGGCTCGAAGACGCGCTCATAGCATTGCCGCGGCAGACTGGCCAGCGTCAGCTCGCGCTTGCGCCGTTCGTACCAGCGGGTACGAAAGGCCCAGGGGTCATCGTTGCCGGCATACAAGTCGGCGAAATACTGTGCGCCCAGGCTCATGTTGCCTCCGTTGACAGGAAAATCAGCTCGAACGGTTGCAACAGGCAAGCCTGCAACTGCTCTGGAACTACCGGCGCACGATCACCATCGGGCTGCAACTGGCTGGCATGAGCGGCGAGGGCTTGGCGTTTGAGCGCCAGATGCGCATCGCACAGTTGCAGGCGGCGGGCTCGGGGCCAAGGCAGGCGCGGGTCGTCGGGGCTTGCCCAGTGCCAGGCCCAGACCGGTACCTCCGCCAGTTGTGCCCGGCAGGCCTGTGCTGCCTGGGCACAGGCGCGACCCGCTGCCTCGTGGTCGCAATGGCCGTCACCGCGCCATGTGGTCAGCAGCAGGTCGCCAGGTTTGAGCAACTGATTGAGGTGGTTGACCAGGAAGGCTTCATCATGGGGCAGCGCGCCATCCTTGAGGTTGAGTCGTCGCCAGTCGAGGCGATTGAGGTCCAGGCCAAGCAGCTGCAGGGCATGGCGGCTTTCCAGCGGGCGCTGATGACGCAGGCGGCGCTCGGGCCATTGCGAGGAATGCGGGTGGCTACCCTCGCCATTGGTTGCAGAAACAAGCAGCACGTCCTGTTCTCGCCCCTGGAAACTGGCCAGTAGCCCGCCAGCCATGAGAATCTCGTCGTCCGGGTGCGGCGCCAGCAGTACCAGGCGCCTTCCAGGCGGGCACAACTGCTCAGGCAGCGTCCAGCTGGCGCGGGCCAGTTGAGCAGAATGCTGCCAGGCGCTCCACGGCGTCCCTTGCGCAGCCTGTATCAGGTTCTGGCTCATAGTTGCCATGCTCCCGCCGGCATGCCGGCCAGTTGTCGGCCCAACTCGGCCAGGTCGCGTTCGGCGTGGCTCTGACGCAGGTACACCGGCAGGTCGGCACTGAGCCGGGCAAAATGGCTGCTGCGACAGAACGGTGTGGCGCCCAGCGCCCGGCCGACATGCTGTATGACCTGATCGACCGCCTGCTCGACCTGGGCGCGGGTGCGCTGCACCTCGAAGCTGGCGTCGGCCTGAGGGTGACGGTCGATCCAGGTGGCGCATTCGTGAAGGGCTGCGCGGGCTCCGTACAAGGCGGCATCGACTGCGCCCAGGTGCGCATCGGCGTGCGGGTCGCGCCGGGGCTTGCGGCAGTTTTCGCGCAGGTAGTCTGCCAATGCCTCGGCGGCGCCATACCAGCAAGCAGCGATGCCGGCGCCGCCGTGCCAGAAGCCCGGGCGCGAAAGGTACTGGCCGGGGCCACCGATGGCTAGCCCCGGCGAGTGATCGAATTCAATGGCGACACTGACACTGGCAGCCATGCCAACCGCCTGCCAGTGCTCGGCCTGAATGCGTTGGCTGGGGTGAGGCAACTCGATGGCCACCAGTTGAGGCTGGTCGTTTTCCCACGCGGTGAGCAGCGCACGGTTGATGTGCAGCGCACCAGAGCACCAGGCCTTGCGGCCTTGCAGGCATACGCGTTCACCGTCCCGTTCGACGATGTAGGCCCGCGCATCCGGCGGCTCGGCGCCCCACACGCCCCAGATGCCGTTGCCGGCATGCTGGGCGGCACCGCATTCGGCCAGGATCGCCAGTGCGTCGGTATGGCCTTCGTAGAGCTTGGCCAGGCTGAGATCGCAAGCGGCGACCCGCGCCAAGGCCCGCCAGCGCTCCAGGGTGCTGCCCTGGCCGGGCAACGGGAGTGTGTCGAGTTGTTCGCCCTTCAAGGCCTGCATCAGTTCCATGAGCGAAGTGTCCCGGTCGATGGCCTGCGAACGGTGAGTAAAACGGTGTAATAACGAATCGAATTGGGTCAATTCCATCATGCAATTCCCAACTGTTTGCGCATGCGCAGCGTGATCGACTGGCGGGTCTTGCCCATTGCGGCCCACGGGTCGTCGACCTGTGCAAGCCGTGCTTGAAGGTTGCCGATGTGCCACTGGTTGGCACCCTTGAGCTGGCTCAGTTCTTCACGCCAGATGGGTACCGAAACCGGCAGGCCCTCGCGGGCTCGTAGCGAGTAGGCGGCAACGGTGGTGGCGCCCTTGCCGTTACGCAGGTAGTCGATGAAGATGCGCCCGACCCGGTTCTTCGGCCCGGACACCGCGCTGAGGCGATCGGGGAACAGCCCGGCCATGTGCTTGACCAGCGCATGGCTGAAGTCCTTCACCTCGTCCCAGCCAGCGCGACGGGTCAACGGTACAACCAGGTGCATGCCCTTGCCGCCGCTGGTCTTGAGAAACACCTTCAGGCCCAGTTCGTCAAGCAAGGTCAGGGTCAGTTGGGTGGCCTCAAGCATGGCTTTCCAGGGCAATGCCGGGTCGGGGTCCAGGTCGAGGACAAAGCGGTCGGGCTTGTCGAAATCCTTGATGGTGGCATTCCAGGTGTGCAGTTCAAGCGTATTCATCTGCACCGCGCCCAGCAGGCTGTCTGCGCGGTTGAGCACCATGGCCGCCTGGCCGGCCTGGGCCTTGCTGTAGCTGAGCAGGTGAGGGATATGCAGCTGGTCGGCGTTTTTCTGGAAGAACAGCTCGCCGCCCAGGCCATCCGGTGCCCGCACCAGGGCGACAGGCCGATCCTTGAGCTGTGGCAGCAGCCAGTCGGCGACCTGAGCGTAGTACTGGGCAACTTGGCGTTTGGTGGTACCGGTGGTTGCGTCGACCACTCGGTCGGGGTGGGTCAGGCGCAGGGTGCCCGCGTCCTCGTGTGGTGTATGTGCTGCACGCTTGGCGGGCATTGCTCGCTCCAGGTCGATGGCGGTGGCGGGTTTGTCGTGGCGCAGGCCGTGGAACACCGCGTGGCGCACGATGCCTTCACGGGTCATCTGGGCATAGGCGACTTCTGCCAGCAGCTGTGGCTTGAGCCAATGCACCCCGCGGGCTTCAGCACCGGTGGGTGGCCTGGGCAAGGGCGGCCTGTCGGTTTGCAACCGCTTGAGGCGGGCGTGGATACTATCCAGAGTGGCAGCGCTGAACCCGGTGCCGACCTTGCCGGCGTAGCGCAGTTGGCCGCTGGCGTCATCGTGCAGGCCGAGCAGCAGGGCGCCGAAGCCGTTGCGGCTGCCTTTGGGGTCGGTGAAGCCCACAATCACGAATTCCTGGCGCTGCGTGCACTTGAGCTTGACCCAGTCGCTACTGCGCCGGCCAACATAGGGGCTGTCGGCACGCTTGCCGATCAGGCCTTCGAGCTGCAGCCGGCAGGCGCTGTCGAGAAGTGACGCGACGGGCTCTGCAAAATCGGCGGAATACCTGAGTACCTGCGATGCATTGCCCTCCAGCAGCCGGGCCAGGGTGGCGCGACGCTGTTGCAGCGGCAGGTCTCGCAGGTCTTCGCCACCCAGCCAGGGCAGGTCGAACAGGTAGTAGGCAATGCCCTCGTCTTGCTCGGTGTCGAAGGCATTCTGCAAGGCCTGAAAGCCCGCTACGCCGTTGTCGTCGACCACCACCATCTCGCCATCCAGCCACGCCGAGTCGAGGCCAAGGGCCTGGAGCGCCCCGACCTGTCGAGGCATTTTGGCGCTCCAGTCGTGGCCATTGCGGGTGAACAGGCGCACGTCTTCACCCTCGATGCGCGCCAGGATCCGGTAGCCATCGAACTTGACTTCATAGCGCCAGTCGCCGCTGGGTGGGGAATCTACCAGGGTAGCCAATTGCGGCTGGAGCAGGTTCGGCATGGCTTTGCCGCCGGCCTTGCGCTTGCGTGGGGAGGCGGTCGCCTTGGCGGGTCGCCGCGGCGGCAGGGTGCGCTCGCTCAGCACACTGTCTGGCAAGGCCTCGACGATGCTGTAGTCGGTTTCGCTGCGGGCCTGTGCGTCATGGGATTTGACCAGCATCCACTGTTCTTTCTTGCCAGCCAGGTGGGTGCGGAACAGGTTCCACACCCCCGAAAGCTTCTCGCCCTGCAGGCGAAACCGCAGCTTGCCCTTGGCATAGGCTTCGCGGGGGTCGCCTTCGGGCTCCCAGGCACCCCGGTCCCAGACGATCACGTCGCCTGAGCCGTAGTGCCCTTCGGGGATGCGCCCCTCAAAATCGGCGTAGTCCAGCGGGTGGTCCTCCACGTGCACGGCCAGGCGCCGGACCTTGGGGTCGAGCGAGGGGCCCTTGGGGATAGCCCAGCTTTTGAGCGTGCCATCGAGCTCCAGGCGAAAGTCGTAGTGCAGGTGACTGGCATCGTGTTTCTGGATGCAGTACCGCAGCGCATGAGCCGGGCTCGAGCGGGCGCGTTTACCGGCTGGCTCGGGGGTGGCGTCAAAGTCGCGCTTGCGCTGGTACTCCTGCAGGGGCTTGGCCATGGCGGGCTCCGGAAAGGTTTGCAGGTCTCAGGATTGGGAGGGGGCGGGGCAGCGAGGAGTTCAAAAAAGGCGAGGAGCGGGTGTTTGCCGAACCTCTGAATCATTTACCGCTGGCGAGAGTCGACCGGGTGAAGCCCACAAACCTGCAACGCCTGTGGGAGATTGCCCAGCCCATTGGGCTGCGCTGTCGCGCAGAGAACCGATGCCGGGCGTACCGCGTACCCTGTGGGAGCGGGCGCGTCGAGGCGTCGAACCGCCGCGAAGAATCCAACGCAGTGCATGGCACCGGCTGCGCCGGTGTTCGTGGGCTTGCCCGCTCCCACAGGATCCCTGCTGAGTCAGTAAGTGATGTGCAGTTCTGTGAAAACAGGTATCTGTTGGGAGGGTGGGACGGGTGCCGGGTTCATCACGCCCTTCAGCGCTTGTCGAGCGCTGCCCCGGCCTGTTGGCGCAAGGCCTTGGCGCGCTTCTCGAGGAGCAGGTAAGTAACCACCGCCAACAGCAGCGGGATAAGGTAATACAACGTTCGATAGCCCAGCAGCGCGGCGACCAGGGTGCCTTGGCCTAGCTGGCCATGAAGCAAAGCCAGGAACACGGCCTCTAGTACGCCGAGCCCGGCGGGAATGTGGGCGACCACCCCGGCGACGCAACTGATCAGCAGCACACCTAGCACCGAGGGATAGAACAGCCCGGGCGGCAGCAGCAGGTGGATCAGCGCTGCCATCAGCGCCCAGTTGCTTGCGCCCAGCGCCACCTGGCACAGCGCCATTCGCAGGCTTGGCAGGGTGACTTCGTGCTGGCGCAGCGCCCACGTGCGCCGCTTGGCGAAAGCGCAGGCGCACAGGTAAGCCAACGCCACCGCCACCATCAGTACACCGATCAGGCGCAGGCCGCTGGCACCCACCGCCCAGCTTTCCGGCAGCTCGACCAGGCCCAGGGCGAATACCGTGCCGGCCAGCAGCAGGTAGCCCATCCAGTTGGTCAACAGCCCCAGGGTGAGGATGCGGGTGATGGTCGGGGTATCCAGCCCCAGCCGGCTGTACAGGCGATAACGCAGGGCCACGCCACCGACCCAGGTAGTGAAGTTGAGGTTGAACGCATAGCAGACGAACGCTACCGGCAGTACCTGGCGGGCCGGCAGGCGGTGGCCGGTATAGGCCCGGGCGAGCAGGTCGTAACTGGCGAATACCAGGTAGCTGCACAGCGCCAGCAGCAGCCCCAAGGCCAGGGTGGAGGGCCGGTAGCCCAGCAGCGACTGGCGTACTTCGTTCCAGTCCAGGTTACGCGCCAGGGTTACCAGCAGTACCGGTATCAACACCAGAAACAGCACGGTCAGCAAGCGTTTGGCCCAGGTCATCCAGCGTGTAGTGGCCATCAAGTCTTGCCCCCGTGGTAGTCGGCAGGGGCCTGGTCGTCGGCTTGCAGCGATTGCAGGCGTTGCCGGTGCGCCGGAAACCAGCCGGCAATCCGCGGGAAATAGCGCGTGATGTGGAACCCCAGGAAGATCAACGGGGCACGCCACCAGTAACCACGCACCATGCGCTCCAGCGTCACGGTCTTGCAGTGCTCCCGGCTCAGTTCGGTCAGGTGCTGGTACAAATGTTCGTTGAATGCAGGGTCGCGGATCAGCAGGTTGGCCTCAAGGTTGAACGACAGGCTCAGCGGGTCGAGGTTGCTTGAGCCTACGGTGGACCAGTCGTTATCCACCAACGCAACCTTGCCGTGAAGCGGCCGCTGGCAGTACTCATGGATACGCACGTCGTCGCGCAACAGGTAGTTGTAGAGCAGCCGCGAGAGCGCGCGTACCCAGCGCATGTCCGGCTGCCCCTGGAGGATCAGCGTCACCTCGACCCCGCGCCGGGCGGCGTTGCGCAGCTCGCGCAGCAAGCGGTAGCCGGGGAAGAAGTAGGCGTTGGCCACGACGATACGTTGCCTTGCTTCACGGAAAACCTGCAGGTAGCAGGCTTCGATATCGTTGCGATGGCGCTGGTTATCGCGTTCCACCAGCACGGCGCTGGCCGGGCCTGAGGCGATGCCGCCCGGCTTGACGCTGCTGGCAGCAGCCAGCACCGGTGCGAGCATGCGGCAAGTAGAAGCATGCACCTGGGCCACCACCGGGCCGACGACCTCCACGGCGTAGTCCTGCTTGGCCTGCGGGCCGAAGTCACCCAGGTGGTCGGCACTGTAATTGATGCCGCCAATGAAGGCGCGTTGCCCGTCGATCACCACGATCTTGCGGTGCAGGCGGCGAAACAGGTTGGTGCGCATGCCCACCAGCCGTGGCTGTGGATCGAACGCATGGAACCGCACGCCGGCCTCGGTCATCGAGGTGATGAATTCGTCAGGCAGGTCGGCGGTGCCGTAGCCGTCCACCGCCACCTCGACCCGCACCCCGCGCCGTGCGGCATCGATCAGGGCGTGGCGCAAGGGTTGGCCGACCTTGTCGTCGTAGATGATGAAGGTTTCCAGAAGGATCTCCTCGCGTGCCTGGGCCATGGCCTCGAATACGCGGGGGTAGTACTGCTCGCCGTTTATCAGCAACTCGACACGGTTGCCATCACACCAAGGCTGTTTCATAGCGTCACCTGCGCCACCAGCGGGGCATGGTCGGAGAGATGTGACCACGGGTATCTGGATAACACCCGTGCCTGGCTCGCGTGGGCATTGCGCAGGTAGATGCGGTCCAGGCGCAGCATCGGCAGGCGCGCGGGGAAGCTGCGTGCCGGCTTGCCGAAGGCTTCCACCAAGTGGCCCGACAGCCGCGCATCCGCTTTCAGGCGCCAGTCGTTGAAGTCGCCGGCGACAATGACCGGCTCGTCCGCTGGCAGGCTGTCAAGCAATGCCAGCAGCAGGCCGACCTGACGCTGACGATGCGCTTCACGCAGGCCCAGGTGTACACAGACGGTGTGCACCTGTTCATGGCCCGGCACTTCAAGCTGGCAGTGCAGCAGGCCTCGTTCTTCGTTGCCATGGACCGAAACGTCCAGGTTGTCATGGGCACGGATGGGGAATTTGGACAGCAGCGCGTTGCCATGGTCACCATGGGGGTAGACCGCATTGCGGCCATAGGCGAACTGCGGCCACATGCTGTCGGCGAGAAACTCGTACTGGGGCGCTTTCGGCCACATGGGGTGGCGCTCGGCATGTTGCTGATGGCTGCCGTGTACCTCTTGGAGAAACACCAGGTCGGCCCCGGTCGAGCGTACCGCCTCGCGCAGTTCCGGCAAAATGAAGCGGCGGTTGAACAGGGTGAAGCCTTTGTGCACATTCAGGGTCAGTACCGTCAGGCGATGTACGGCGGTGACCTTGTCGATGATGCAGCGGGGGGCGGGCAGTGTCCGGTTCATAGCGGCTCCTGCGGTTCGACGCCCGGTTTGGTCACCCGCTCTTTGTCCTGGCGCAGCCCCTCGGGGTAGAAGCCCTTGTGCCCTGGGCCACTGCGGCAACCGGAAATGCCTATGCGGATCTCGCTCACGACAGCCCCCAATGTCCATGTAATCATCAGTTAGCGACCGGCAGCAGAGCAGAAGGGTTCAGCAGGGTTGACGAGTGGCGCTGGGGGAATGCCAGTCTCTCAAGCCATATAGACCGCCATTGGGGCTGCTTTGCAGCCCATCGCCGGCAAGCCAGCTCCCACAGAGATCGCATCAGGGCTGACAGGTGTTGGCCGCAAGATAGGCAGCGCCTGTGAGACCGAGCGCCGCCCGCGCGGCGCATCGCGAGCTGGCGCTCGCTCCTACGTTTGTTTCGGGCCAATTATTCCTGTGGGATATGCACGCGAACGCTTTGGCGCATGTCTCGATATCGCGTCGTACAAACAAGGCGGTCGCGCGCGCCTGGCACAGGCGTTACTGGCCCGAAACAAACGTAGGAGCGAGCGCCAGCTCGCGATGCGCCGCGCGGGCGGCGCTCGATCTCACAGGCGCTGAAGATGCCGTGGCGAGCACCTGGCAACCCTTATGCCATTGCAAGAAACCATAGAATCTCCCACAGGACGCGTGAAAAACCTGAAGCCCATGCTGTACATGTGGGAGCCCGGCTTGCCGGCGATGGGCCGCAAAGCGGCCCCAATGGCTTAACTGACAGGCATTAGGCGCTGGGGGGGGGGCCTCGGATTGTTCCTCAGGTGGTACCTGATACTGGGCGAGTGAACAGCAGTAGCGCACGGCCGAAAATCATGGGGCCGGCCGAGCTGCGGAAACGGGTGAGCGCGTTCGACGTTCTCTACCGAGTAACGCTCACCGGCTTTCATGCCTGTTGTGGGATCAACCATGGTGCAAGCTCCCGTGAGGCTTATACGTTGTCAGCGCCCATCGTCCCGGATGCCGCCCCTGGAACAAGGATCACCTTGCGGCACTTGTCCTCTTTTTGAGCGAACATCTTGTAACCCATCGCTGCCTCCTCCAACGCAAGGCGGTGGGTCACGATCAGCTCGGGCTGCAGGCGCCCGGCTTCGATATGTTCGAGTAGCTCGGGCAGGTACTTCTGCACATGGGTTTGACCCATCTTGAAGGTCAGGCCTTTGTCGAAGGCATCACCAAACATGAAACCGTGCATGAACCCCGCGTAGACGCCGGGCACGCTGACTACGCCGCCACGTCGCACAGCCGCGATGCTCTGGCGCAGGGCCTTGCCGTTGCTGCCTTCCAGTTTCAAGGCCGTCATCACGGTTTCCGTGGTGCTGCCTTTGGCTTCGAACCCGACCGCATCGATGACCGCGTCTACGCCACGCATGCCCGGTGTATGGCGAATGATGCTGTCGGCAGGATCATCATCCTTTTCAAAGTTGATCGGGATCACGCCGTAGGCTTGCTGGGCGTAGGCCAGCCGGTAATCGTTGTCATCGACCATGAAGATGGTATGAGCGCCCAGCATCCTTGCGCAGGCGGCACTCAGCAGGCCAACTGGCCCCGCGCCGTAGATTGCTACCGTTGAACCCTGGCCGATCTGGGCATTGGTGACCGCTTGCCAAGCGGTAGGTAGGATGTCGGAGAGGAACAGCACTTTGTCGTCGGCGAGGGTCGTAGGCACTTTGAATGGCCCGACATTGCCTTTGGGTACCCTCACGTAATCAGCTTGGCCTCCAGGGATGCCGCCATACAGGTGGCTGTATCCAAACAATGCAGCGCCTGGTGGGATGCGTTTTTTGTTCTGGACCGATCCGCGACCGGTATTGGTCGTTTCGCAGGCAGCGAACAGATCGTGCTGGCAGAAGAAGCAGCTGCCACAAGCAATCACAAACGGGATGACGACGCGGTCGCCAACCTGCAGGTTCGTTACATCTCTGCCGACGTCTTCGACGATGCCCATGAACTCGTGGCCGAAAATGTCGCCGGGTTCTGTTTCCGGGATCTTGCCGCGATACAGATGAAGGTCCGAACCGCAGATAGCGGTCGCAGTGACCCGGAGAATGATGTCGTCTGCGTCCTGGAGAGTGGGGTCAGGGACAGTGTCGACCCTGACATCATTGGCGCCGTGGTAGGTCAGTGCTCTCATGGTCTTGCTCCTGCATCACAGAAACGTGGGGGTATGCAAAGGAAGGCTTCTGGGCAGGCAGAGTTTAGACCAGCCGGTCAAGTGGTGGTGTGATGCAGGCTGGGCTGTGGTTTTTTTGCGGCGAAATACAAGAGGCTTGCCAGCACTAGCCCCGCGATCCAGCTGACATCCGCACCCATAAGCCTGGCGAAATAGCCTTCGAAGAATGAGAGCTTCATGAACGGTACGGTGCCAATGATCGACACGCCGTACACGATCATTGTCCTGCGGTTCCATCTGCCATAGCGGCCTTGTGCATCGTAGAGGTCGCCTATGCTGTAGCTACCGCGCTGGATCAGGTAGTAGTCCACCAGATTGATCGCGCTCCAGGGGATCAGCAGGTACAGCTGGCCAATCAGAATGTCGGCAAAGAACGTGTCGAAGTGATACTGCGTGTGCATGGCAATGGCGCAGGCCAGCACGGATATGCCCCCCATCAGCAGCGTCTTGATGCCGTGTCGCACATGCGAAAGCCTGGCGAAGCCGCTGAAAATGGTCGTGGTGGACATGTAGGCGCTGTAAAGGCACAACACGTTGTACTGGATTACGCCCAATGAAACCACGATCAGCGCGGCTTTGGCCCAGGGCCCGAACAGGCTTGCAATGGCAGTCCCGGGGTCGACATCCAGCGCCGATGGTACGACCGCGGCCAGTACAGCCCCCAACGCCATCATGCCCAGTGAGCCGAGTGCGCAGCCGAAATAAGTGCTCCAGAAGGTATGCCGGGTATCGACGTCAGCCGGCAGATAGCGGGAGTAATCCGCCACGTAGGGACCGTAACCCAGTGTCCACGACGCGGCCTGGGCGATCACCAGATTGAAAATCGGCATCGAGAAACCGCCGGCATCACTCTGGAACACCCCGGTTGTGCTCGCCCGAGCAAGAATCAGCACCAATGCAGTACCGAACACCACGGATGACAGCAAACTCATCCATGCGCCCATGCGGTGTATCAGCTCGTACCCCACGACACCGATCAGGAACGTCATGATGCCGACCACCAGGATCGCCTGGTCGTCACTGATTGAAAGCAGTGCCTTCAACGGATCGCGCAACAACACGCCACTGGCAGCCATGAACAGCACTGCGGCGGTGACCATTACCAGTAGCGGGATCGCCGCGCCGAACACGCCGAACTGGGCGCGGCTCTGGATCATTTGCGGCACCCCCAGATGCGGGCCCTGGGCGGAGTGGGCAGCCATGAAAATGGTGCCTAGCATGCAGCCCAGTACCAGGCCGGTGAGCGTCCAGATCAGGCTCAGCCCTGATGCGACGCCCAATGTACCTACCATCAACGCGGTAACTTGCAGGTTCGAACTGAACCACACGGAAAAAAGCCGCCGGGGCCTGCCGTACCGCTCGCTGTGTGGTACGAACTCGATACTGCGCTTTTCGATCTTCATTTTATTATCCTTTAACCAGGCGACGAAGCCCGCGGCATGTAGGCGCTTTTTCATCGCGCCACCTGCGCCTTCACTGTCTCAAGGCCAGGCTGGCCATCCCATGTAGTCACGCCCGCGAGCCAGCCATCGAGCACCTGGGGGTTCTGTTTCAACCAGGCGCGTGCCGCAGCCTCTGGCTCCATCTTGTCATAGAGGATGGAGCCCATGATGTGGTTCTCCATATCCAGGGTGAAGCTCAAGTTCTTGAGCAGTTGCCCTACGTTCGGGCATTCGTCTGCATAACCTTTGCGGGTGCTGGTATAGACGGTGGCATCGCCGAAGTCGGGGCCGAAATACTTGTCACCCCCGGTCAGGAACCTCATCTTGAAGCGCGTGTTCATCGGGTGTGGCTCCCACCCGAGGTACACGATCGCCTGATCACGCCGCTTCGCCCGCTCGACCTGGGCGAGCATGCCCGACTCACTCGACGCAACCACCGAGAACCCGGCTTCTTGAAGGCCGAAGGCGTTCTCGCTGATCGCCTTGAGCACTGCGTTGTTGCCGCCATCACCAGGCTCAAGGCCGTAAATCTTGCCGCCCAGCTCATCCTTGAATCTTGCGAGGTCGGCGAAGTCTTTGAGCCCTCGGTCCCAGAGCGTCTGTGGTACTGCCAAGGTGTACTTCGCATGTTGCAGGTTGACCCGCACGATATCGATGGTGTTGGCATCGCGATGAGGTTTGAGATCTGGCTCCATGGTGGGCAACCACGTACCTAGAAAGACGTCCATGTTCTTGCCATCAGACAAGGCCTTGAATGTGAGGGGGACACCCACGAGCGTCGACTTGGTTTGATAGCCAAGGCTTTTCAACAGTGTTGTGGCGATGGCTGTTGTGGTCTGGATGTCCGTCCAGCCCGGATCGGACATTCTCACCAAGCGGCACTGGGAAGGTTCCGCTGCGTAGGTGTCAGCACAAAGAACCAGGGCGGAGCAGAGCATGGCGCGCAATGCATGTTTCATGACGCAAATCCTCTCTGTAGCAGCTACGGGAAGCGGCAGTTTTTTGTTATTCAGAGGCAACGCGGTCTTGTTGTTTCAGGGGTAGGGTTACGGATGGCTCAACGACGAATTCCAATCACGCGCCCGCAATAACCGGGACGCGGCAGCGAACGATGAGCTTGGAAAATCGCGCTGATCTTCGCTTCGACAGACGTTGCGAATTTCGCCGCACGCCCAGCCTCACGGGCAATGTTCATGAGCATTTGTTCACTCACAGCCAAAAGCTCCCCGTCCTGGGGGCGATACAGGTGATGGACAATGTGCAGCCGCTTGCTGTCGTGGTCGATCACCTGGGTAAACACCTGGATGTCCTCGCCCAGCCGGGTTTCGCTCAGGTAATTGATGTGGGCTTCCAGCGTGTACAACGTATGCCCATGGATTGCCCGGCCCTGCGCGTCGAGACCGATGTGGTCCATCAGTGCATCGGTGGCGTGGCTGAAAAGCAGGAAGTAGAAGGCATCGCGCAGGTGCCCGTTGTAATCGATCCAGTCTTCAACGATGGTGGCCTGGTGAATCAGCAGCAGGTTGTTCACGAATATGTCCTTCCAGAAGTCGTGGGTGGGTTTCAGAGGTCGAGAACGAGGCTTTCTGAAAGTGACCGGGAAACGCAGATCATCATCACGTCGTTGTTCTTGCGTTCGGCTGCTGTCAGCACACTGTCGCGATGGTCGGGGATACCGTTCAGGACGCAAATTTCGCACGAGGCGCATGTCCCCTCCCGGCACGAGCTTTCAACACGAAGGCCGTTCGCCTCGAGCACCTGAAGAATGGTTTTGTCCGCAGGCACTTCAAACGCCTTGCCGGTCTTGGCCAGCTGGACAGTGAAAGGTTTATCCACTGCCTGGTTTTTCGGTGCCTTGGGCGTAAACCACTCGAAATGCACCTGCTCATCGGGGAAGTGGCTCGCGGCTGCTTCGACGGCAAGCATCAGCGGGGTAGGGCCGCAGGTATAGAAATGGACATTGGGCGATTGCCGGCTGACTGCTGCCGCAATATCGAACAAGCCACCTGCCTCATCATCGGCATGCAAGGTGACCCGCTCGCCGAAGCCACGCAGTTCCTCCATGAAGGCTGCTCGCTGGCGGCTGCGTACCAGGTAGAACAGGTGCCAGGGGCGCTGATTGGCTTCGCACCACTGGATCATCGACCACACCGGTGTAATGCCAATACCACCGGCGAAGAACACGAACCCGGGCGCGTCCTCTTCCAGAGCGAAGTGATTGCGTGGCGGGCTGATTTTCAGCGTGTCACCCACACGCAGTGCCTGGTGTACATGGCGTGACCCGCCACGACTTGTCGCAGACAAGCCAACACCTACGCAGTAGCGGTGGTTTTCGCGCGCATCGTTGCACAGCGAGTACTGGCGCACCATATCGCCAGGCAAGTGCAGTTCTATATGGGCGCCAGGTTTGAAGGGCGGCAGCGCCTCACCCGAAGGCGAGCGCAGCTCGATGACCATGACACCTTTGGCTTCGGCTATCAGGTCGGTTATTTGTAGGGTCAAAACTTCATCAGGCATGGCACACCTCACGCAACGGCAGACCGGTCCGGGACGGGGAGGCGTCCCGGGCCCACACTCAACGGCGCCGCAGCGGTGCGGTTGCCTTCAACATGTGCGTAATCAATTCATCCCGATTGGTCGCCAGCGATGCCCAGCTGTTGGCACCGGCTTGCTGGTTAACACCCTCCACCAGCAGGCTGGCTGTATCTGCATCGAGGCGCGGATCACCCAGGTCATCCCACCAACCGTTGAAGCTATCGGTGTATTTCTGGCAGAAGGAACTCAGGCCTTCCGACCCGCCGCCCAGGTGGAACAGCATGGTTGGGCCCATCGCCGCCCAGCGCAGGCCCGGGCCTGCCCATACCGCCTTGTCAACGTCTCCCACGCTGGCGACGCCGCTCTTGACCAGGTGAATGGCTTCTCGCCACAGCGCGGCCTGAAGGCGGTTGGCGACATGCCCCTTCACTTCACGGTTGACTCGGATGGTCACCTTTCCAACCAGGTCATAGAAACGTTCAGCCTGCTCGACCACACCCGCAGCAGTCTTTTCGTTGCCCATGACCTCTACCAGCGGGATCAAATGCGGTGGGTTGAAGGGGTGGCCGAGAATGAAGTGCGACGGGCTCTTCCAGCCCGCTTGCATCTCACCCAGGCGCAGGCCCGAAGCGGACGAAGCTACGATGGCGCCTGGCTTGAGGGCCGCTTCCAGCCTGGCGAACAGCTCATGCTTGATGGCAATGCGTTCCGGCACGCTTTCCTGCACGAAGTCGGCTTGCTGCACGGCGCTCGCCACATCGGCATGGAAGCTCAGCTGGCCCGGCTTGGCGCTTACCAAACCTAACTCGCGCAGCGTCGGCCAGGCATTGTCGATGTAGCTACGGACATCGGCTTCCATGGTCGGCGACGGGTCGTACACCGCAACGTTGCGCCCCGATGCCAGGAACAGCGCAGCCCAGCTGGCACCGATTACACCAGCACCAACTACCGCGACATTTTGGAACTCACTCATTGGAAGAACCTCGGTTGTAAGGGGGAAGCACTGGCCAGGCCGCCATCAACGACAATGCACTGGCCGGTAATCAAGTGCGCCGCGTCGGATCAGCCATGTGCCAGCATGACGTGACGCACACTGGTGTAAGCGTCGAGCGCGAACACCGACATGTCGCAACCGTGGCCTGAGCCCTTCATGGCGGCCCAAGGCATTTCTGGCGTGGCAACGCCATGGGTGTTGACCCAGGTGAAGCCGTAACGGAGCCGGCTGCTGGCCTCCATGGCTCGACCGCTGTCGCGGGTCCAGATCGACGAGGCCAGGCCGTAGCGTGTGGTGTTGGCGATTGCCACCGGGTCTTGGTCCGGAGTAAATCGCGATACCGAAATCACCGGGCCGAACAGTTCTTGCACTGCGATTTCAGCGTGGTGGTCTACATCGGCAACGACGGTGGGGCGGTAGAAGAAGCCACCACCTGGCTCCAGCGTGCCGCCGGTCACGATCTCGGCGTAGGCGCGTGCGCGGTCGACGAACCCCGCCACCCGTTGCCGGTGCACTTCGGTCACCAGCGGGCCCATTTCTGTTCCGCTGGCCCTCGGCGCGCCCACCTTGATCGATGCAGCCGCTTCAGCCAGGGCACTGACTACGCGGTCGTAGAGCTTGCTGGCGACCAGCACTCTGCAAGGCTGTGCGCAGTCCTGGCCGGCATTGAAGAACGCAGTGGCACGCAGCGTTGCGACCAGTTTCTCGACGTCGGCATCCTCGTAAACGATGACCGGCGCCTTGCCCCCCAGCTCCACATGAACTTGGCGCATCTGCAGGGCAGCTGCGCGCATGGCGGCGCTGCCGGTTGCCGGCGACCCGGTGATGCTCACCGCTTCGATGCCGTCAGCGTTGATCAGCCGGGCGCCGGTCGAAGTACCAACCCCGTGCACGATGTTGATCACGCCCTTGGGCACTACGCCGGCCAGCAGCTCAGCCAGTTTCAGGGTAGACAGCGGTGTGACCTCCGAAGGCTTGAGCACCACGCTGCAACCTGCAGCCAGCGGCGCCGCCAGCTTCCAGGCAGCCATCATCAGCGGATAATTCCACGGGGCAATGGCTGCCACGGGGCCGATCGGGTCGCGACGGATCAGGCTTGTATGCCCGGGTACATATTCACCTGCCGCCACACCCGACAGGGTGCGGGCAGCTCCGGCGAAGAACCTGAAGGTGTCGAGGGTCAACGGCATTTCGTCGTCGAGTGCCGATGGCCATGGCTTGCCGACGTTATGGCTCTCCAGAGATGCCAGCGCTTCAGCGTTTTGCTCGATAACCCCGGCAATGTCCAGCAGCAGGGCAGCACGCTGCGCAGGGGTGGTCTTTGAATAGGTCTCGAACGTTTCTTGCGCGCTGCGCACAGCGATGTCCAGCTGCTCATCATCAGCCTGGCCAACGCTGACGATTTCCTCGCCTGTGGCCGGATCAATCACAGCCAGGGGTACAGCGGCGCCTTCAACCAGCTCGCCGTTGATCAACATTTTGGTCTGCATGGCGTATCCCCCATCACGCATCACAAGGTGATCTTGTCGCGGCCTTTTAGCCCCAGGCGCACCCGCGCTTCTTCGGGCGTTGCCACCTTCAAGCCGAGGTTTTCGACGATCGAGCGAATCTTCAGCACCTGTTCGGCGTTGCTTTTTGCTTTCTCGCCAGCACCGATGAACAGGCTGTCTTCCAGGCCGACGCGCACGTTGCCGCCGAGCATCGCCGCTTGTGTCGCAAACGACATCTGGTGCTTGCCGGCGGCCAGCACCGACCACTCGTAGTCCTTGCCGAACAGCTTCTGCGCCACGGTATGCATGTGCATCAGGTTGTCCAGGTCGGCACCGACGCCACCGAGCACGCCGAAGACGATCTGGATCAGGAACGGTGGTTTGACCCAGCCCTGGTCGATCACCCAGGCCAGGTTGTACAGGTGGCCGAGGTCATAACATTCGAATTCGAAACGGGTGCCGTGCCCTTCGCCCAGCTCTTTGACGATGTATTCGATGTCTGCGAACGTGTTGCGGAAGATGAAGTCGCGGGTGCTGTCGAGGAAGGCCGGCTCCCAGTCATGCTTCCAGTTGCTGTACTTGGCCTTCATCGGGAAGATGCCGAAGTTCATCGAGCCGACGTTCAGCGAGGCCATTTCCGGGCTGACCGCCAGTGCGGCACGCAGGCGTTCCTCACGGGTCATGCCCAGGCCGCCGCCGGTAGACACGTTGAGCACCGCATCGCTCTGGCGATGAATCTGCCCCATGAAGTCCTGGAACAGTTCCGGGCGTGGGTCCGGCTTGCCGGTTTCCGGGTTGCGGGCATGCAGGTGGATGATCGAGGCGCCGGCGTTGGCGGCCTCGATGGAGGAGTCGGCGATTTCCTGCGGGGTGATGGGCAGGTATTCCGACATGGTCGGGGTGTGTACGCCACCGGTGGTGGCGCACGTGATGATCACGGATTTTGGCATGGCGAGGCTCACAGTTTCATGTGTTGTACTTGGGCGGTAAGGCCGAGACCGGGCCGCGGGTGCTCAGGGCTTCATGCTGCGTGCGTAGGCGTCGAGTACCAGGCCGTGGAAATGGTGCAAAGCATGTTCGGACTTGCCTGAGCCATTAGGGTCGGTGACGATCCGGCCCTGATCGAAGGCCGGGGTCTGCATGCCACGCTGGACGTTCTCCACCAGCGAGATGTCTTCGACCTGCAGCACTTCGTCGAGGTAGCGAATGGCTTCTTTTTCCATGTCGTCCGGCTCGGGCGTTTCCAGGAAGAAGTCGTAGGTTTCCAGCGTTCGGTCAGGGCCCACCGGCACGATGTTGAGCACGATCATCGAGCTGCGGCCGGGGTAGCGCATCAGGCAAGTGGTTGGCCACAGCCACCAGACTGCATGGGTGCGCACGCTGGCCTTGGAGGTGTCGTACGCCGAGTTCTGGCCGTTACCGGCTTCGGCCATATGGCTCGAATAAATACCGTGGGTCTTGACCTTGTAGGTGTCCATGTCGACCAGGGTGCAGAAGTCCTTGTGCGCGGTCGGGCAGTGGTAGCACTCCAGGAAGTTGTCGACCACGTTCTTCCAGTTCGACTTGATCTCGTACGTCAGCCGGTGACCGAACGTGAGCTTCTCCACATCCGGTGCCCAGTGCAGGATTTCCCTGGCCAGGTCCCCCGACTGCTCGCGCAGCGGTGCGGCGGATGGATCGAGGTTGACGTAGACAAAGCCGCAAAATTCTTCGACCTGCACCGGGCTCAGGTGAACCTGGTCCTTGTCGAAGTCCTTCAGGCCGCTAACGTGCGGGGCTGCAACCAGGTTGCCGTTGAGCCCGTAGCACCAGGAGTGGTAAGGGCAGGCAATGCGCCGGGTTTTGCCTTCGCCTTGAAGGACCGGATGGGCGCGGTGCTTGCACACGTTGTAGAAGGCGCGCAGCACACCCTCCTGGTCGCGCACCACGGCGATCGGCTGGCCGGCGATGTCGACAGTGGTGTAGCTGCCAGGCTCACGCACCTTCTCTACATGGCACACCCACTGCCAGCTTTTGCCGATGATTGCCTGCTGATCGAGGCGGAACCATTCCGGCTGGACGTAGGCGTCAGCACGCAGCGACTGGGACAGCAACGGGTCGGGATCGTAACCCTGCTTGATCGATTCGAATTGGCGGGGATGCAGCAACTCAGACATGTCAACGGCCCTTTTATTATCACGAGCGTGGGGATGTGCTCGTTCTGTGGCGTTGATAGTGGTCTGGTTGAAATACGGAAAATTTTCATATTTCGCCGATTTATGTGTTTATTCCGTCGGCGTCGTTTTTAGATATGTGATGACAATGCACGACAAAAATCACCGGTCCGTTGCCACCTGGTGCATCGGCCAGGCCCGGTAATTGAAGGGCACACGGCCATCCTGACGGTCCTGGCGCGGCGTCAGGCCGAAGCGTTCGCGATAGACTTTGCAGAAGTGCGATTGATTCGGAAAACCCGAGGCCACCCCAACCTTGGTCAGGGCCATGCTGGTCTGCGTCACCAATCCACGGGCACGATCCAGACGGATATCGCGGTAGTACAGCGCTGGTGTTTTATGGGTTATGTCACGAAACAGACGGTCGAGTTGGCGCTGTGAAATGCCTACCCGTTCACTGATTGCCGGGATGCTGATCACCTCTTCCAGGTGTGTTTCCATCAGCTTGATCGCCTGCATTATCGCCGGGGGTATGGTATGGCCTAACGGCTGGTGGTCTTGCGGATTCTGCTGGGTGCTGCCGGGTCGAAATTGTGGGTGGAACACGTAACGCGCAGCCTCGTTGGCGACCGTTTCGCCATGCATGTTGCGGATCAGTTGCAGGGCGGTATCGGTTGCCGCTGCGCCGCCACAGCACGTGAAGCGATTGTCATCGAAGACGTACAGGTCCTCGACGATGGTCACGTCCGAGTACAGCTCGATCAGCGCATCTATGTGTTCGTAATGGCCGGTTGCGCGCCGCCCGTTCAGCAAGCCTGCTTCTGCCAGCAAGAACGTGCCCGTGTCGATTGCACCCAACATGCAACCTTTGCCTGCCCAGGTCCTGAGCAGGCTCTGCAACCGCGCGTCATGGAATTTTTCGGGCGTCCAGCTGCTGGAGAGCACCACAAGGTCCCAGTGCGCGTTGCGCACTTTGGCCAACGACTGGGTAAACAAGTCCATACCGTTCGACGCCCGAATCCCGCCGCCTTCGAGCGAGGCAAACTCCCAGTGATAATGGGCCTCTCCACTGAGGTAATCGGCTGCCCGAAACGGGTCGACAAATGCAGAGGTGGCGGCCGCATTGAAATAGGGGAACACAATGACTAGGAACCTGAACACGCTCATCTCCAAACGTCTGGTCGTCCTCAATGATAGGGCAGGACGAGCCGGGCAGCTTGTCTGAGGGCGGTGACCAGCTGCTCAACTGAGTCACTTGGATTGCATCGCCCTCAGCGCGGTGCGCTGACGTCTGTTTGTCCACTGGCGAGCAACGCGCCCCGGACGAAACCCTCGGCAAGTCGTCGCTCGACGAAATCCCGTATATAGGCTGCCCCCGCATCACGGCCGCGTGGCACTGCGACTGCTTGGCGGATAGCGGTGAAGGCCCCCTGCATTACCCGATAATTCGTATTCCTGGCTGCGACTTGCTCCAGCGGTTGTCTTACGCCGGCGGCAGCATCCAGGTGTTGATCAATGAAGAGGTCGACAGCGCCTGCAGACGTGTCAGCCCTGTGCAGCTCGGCATGTTGCAATGTGCGCGACAGGTACAGGTCGTAAGCAGCGCCGTTGCCTACTGCAAGTCGAAGTCCAGGTTGATCCAGATCTTCAACTTCAGAGTAGGGGGCATCGGCTTTGACCAGGTAGGTCCCCTCGATCAGAACGTAGGGTTCGCTGAAGCTGAGCTGGGCAGCGCGGACGGGCTCGATAGCCAGGAAGGCCAGCGTCCACGCATTCTCTTCAAGTGCAGCGAAGACTTTTCCGGCTGCATCGTACGTGCGTAGTTCGAGCCCCACGCCCAGCTCATCGGCCAGCGACTTGGCCAAAGCTACTGAAACGCCACATGGCTTTCCGTCAGCGCCTGGTTGAGCCAGCACCGGGTTACCGAAGTTGATCGCGGCACGCAGAATGCCATTGGGCGCCAGGTCGCTGAGGACCTGCTGGGCAATAGGGTTCATCTCTTCTCCAGTTTCAGGAAATTGGCAATGTGTAGGACACGATCAGGCGGTTTTCATCCGCGCCACGTGCAAAGCTTGATCGATAGCTCGCGTTACGCCAACGGACCGATACATTCTTCAGGGCGCCGGACTGCACCACATATTGCAGTTCGGTGTTGCGCTCCCATTCATGGCCCTCGCCAATGGTGGTCGCTGCGTCGGCCTGATCGCCTCGCAGGTAGCGGGTCATGAAGGTCAAGCCAGGAATGCCGAGCGCCGCGAAGTTGTAGTCGTAGCGCAACTGCCAAGAACGTTCGCCGGGCTCGGCGAAGTCGTTGAGCTGGACGAAGTTGACCAGGTAAGGATCGGTTCCATCGAGATAGGGCATGGAGGTAGAACCGTTCATCTTTTGCAGTCCCAGCCCCAGCGCATGTCCGCCCAAGCTGTAGGTGAATATGCCAGAAATTGCTCTGCTATCGATACGTCCGCCCAAAGCTCGACCGTCATCGTCGCTATCCATGTAACGAAGATCAGCTTTGATCTTCCCGGGGCCCACTGGAATCGAATAGTTCGCCCCCATGAAGTGCTGGTGGTAGACCTGTTCCAGCTCTGCATACTGATAGGTCAGCAGCAGCGCTTTAGTGAGCTGGTAATCCATACCGCCCAACCAGAAGGCGTCGCCTTCGGCATTGCCACCTGTGAAGCGACGGTTCTTGTTGTTCAGTGTGATCGGCACGCGGTCTGTCGAGTCGCGATCGGTCTGGCGCTCGAAGCGGGCACCGATGAAGGACAACGAATCAAATTCTTTGCTGGTGAGCAGGCCACCCTCAAAGGTTTGGGGGAGGAGGCGACCAGTGTTGGCTTGAACAGTGGGCAGCTTGGGGATCAGCGTGCCGTATTTAAGCTCTGTCTCGGACAGGCGCATCTTGCCAGTCAGGCCCAGGCGGCTGAACTCATCAGCTGCGCGACCCTCATCATGGGTCGGCAAAAGGCCGGTACCGGTTCTGTCCGGGCTTGAGTCCAGCTTCACGCCGAGCATCCCCAGAGCATCGACCCCAAAACCGACCGGTCCAGCTGTGTATCCGGACTTCGCATCGAGAATGAAACCGTGGGCCCATTCTTCGCGCTTTGACTGGCCGTCCCCGTCGCGCAAATCCCGGTTGATGTAGAAGTTCGTCGTTTGCAAGGTGACCTTGCTGTCGTCGATAAAGCCGTCCCCATACGCCGTAGCGGCAGCCAGGCAAGGTGTAACGGCGAGAAGCTTGCAACCCATTTTGTTCTTGTTATGCATGTGCTGCTCCGTTAGTTGGAACGTGGGGTGTAGGCGTGCCTCCCGGCACGCCAGAATCAGGAAAAAAAGAGGTTCAGGCGGTGCGGAAAATCATGCAGACCGGGCTGCCGGTCTCGATCTGGTGTTCCAGCAAAGCCAGTTCGCCTTTTGGGCTAATGGAGAAGGTCTTGATGTTGTCGCTGTCTTCGTTAGCGACGAACAGGAACCGCCCGCTAGGAGATGCCGTCATGAAGCGTGGCTTCTTGCCTTGGCTAGGTACGTTGCCGATCGGGTTGATCTTGCCGGTAGGCTGATCCACCGAAAAAATGGTCACGCTGTCATGCCCGCGGTTAGAGGAGAACAGATGTACTCCATCCGGTGCCATGACCAGTGCCGCTGCACGGCTGTCTCCTACAAAGTCCTGAGGGAGCGCTGGAACCATCTGGAATGGAACCAGGGAGCCGTCGTTCTGGTTGTAGCGGTAGCTGGTGATCGTGCTGTCCAGTTCGTTCACAACGTAAGCAAATGACCCGGTCGGAGAGAACACCACATGTCGAGGTCCGGCCCCCTCGCGTGTCTTGATTTCATGAGCCAGTTCAGGCTTCAGTGCGGTCTCGTTCTGCTTCAAATCGAACACAAAGACTTTATCCAGTCCTTTGTCCGGGACCACCAGGAAACGGCCCGATGGATCGCGTGGGATCATGTGCGGGTGGGAGCTCGCCTGCTCGATCTTGTGCGGGCCAGGGTTCCCCGGAAGGTCGTATTTGCTGATGACGGGTTGCAGGTGGCCGGTCTTATCGAATGGCAGAATGACAATGCTGCCGGTGGCGTAGTTGGCCACAGCGAGGAATTTGTTGCTCTTGTCCACGGTAAGGTGGACGGGGTTGTTCCCTTCGCAACCAACCGAGCTCACCCTGGTGAGCGTTCCGCTGGCTGGCTCAATTTGGAATGAGCTGACAGTAGACTGGTCGCCATGCACGCAGAACAGCAGGCTCTGGGTTTGGTCGAGGCACAGGAAGGATGGATTGGTCAGATCGCCGACGGTTTGCACCAGTTCGGAGCGACCTGTCTGCGGGTCATGTCGATAAACCGTGATGCCTGCACCGCGGGCGTTACGCTCGCGAGTGGTTCTGGAGCCCACATAGACAATTTGGGTTTTGTTCGAGTTGGCAGGCTGCATAGCGTTCTTCTCAGGTCCTGATTTGGCATCTGCCGCTCCCGCACCGAGGCCCAGAAGGGTTGCCGCAGCGACGATGGAAGTAGAAGAGAGCAGCGTGCGCCGGGTAATGGCGGGTGGAAACGGTGATAGGCACATAGCAAAATCTCATCGTTGTTTTTGTTGTGATGAGTACCGCCGACCTTCGGAGGTCGGCGGCAGCTGAGCAATCAGTGCTTCGAAGGTACGAGCACCCAGCCTTCCATCAGGCGGCGGGCGCTTCGGCTCATGACGGCCTTGTCCACAACCCAGTTGCCATCGGCTTGGGTGGTCTGCGCGCCAACGGCAACGGTGCCGGCGGTGTGGCCCATGTTGACTTGGCGCTCACCGATATCGCCGACGATCCGGTTGACCAGGGTGCCTTCCAGGGCGGCTGCCACGGCAACGGCTACAGCGCCAGTGCCGGTGATTGCGTGGTGCAATTTGCCCATGGAAAGGATGCGGGCGATCACGTCGATCTCGCCGGCTTCGACTGTCTTGCCACCGGCAGCGCTGTAGGTTTGCGGCGCAGCTACCAGGCAGAGCTTTGGCGTGTGAGGGCGAAGGCGTGTTGCTTCCTCAGCGGTAGCCGCCAGGCCCATGGCAACGGTGCAGTGTGCGCGGATGGTTTCCAGCGACTGCAGCAGTTCGGCGTTGCCGTTGACCTGGTCCTGGGTCTCGGTGCCGGTCAGGCCAACGCGCATGGCGTCGACGAAGATCGTCGGGTTGCCTGCGTTGAGCAGCGTTGCTGGCAAGCCTGGAAAGCCAGGGATATCCAGTTCATCCACAACATTGCCGGTTGGCAGAATGCTGCCGCCCGAACCGCCAGGCTGAAGGAATTCCACAACGATTTCGGCAGCAGGGAAGGCGACGCCATCCAGCACGAAATCACCTTCTTCAACGACCTCGCCATCCTTCATCGGGACATGGGCGATGATGCGTTTCTGAATATTGGCCTGCCAGATGCGGATGGTGGCGAAGCCGTCACGAGGCGCATCGACGAGCCCCTGGCGAATGGCGAATGGGCCAACGGCTGCGCTCAGGTTGCCGCAGTTACCGGACCAGTCGACTACCGGGTTTTCGATTGCCGGGGCGCCGAACAGGTAGTCAACATCGCAATCGGTACGAGCCGATTTACCGATGATGACAACCTTGCTGGAGCTGGAGGTGGCAGCACCCATGCCGTCGATCTGCTTGCCATACGGATCCGGGCTGCCAATAACCCGCAGCATCAGCGCGTCGCGCTCAGGGCCGGCAGCAGGGACGTCCTGCTCAAGGAAAAACACGCCTTTGCTAGTGCCGCCGCGCATGAAGACGGCAGGGATTCGAACTTGGGTCATTACACTGCTCCTTCCAGTTGTTTCGTTTGTGCAGCCTTGTCCATGCTCTCTACCAGCAGCTGTGGCAGCAGGCCGCCGCGGCGGAAGTAGCGCACGTCTTCGTGCGTATCCAGGCGGCTGGTTACGGTCACGTTTTCGGTGCTGCCGTTTTCTCGCTCGATGACAAGTTGCAGCTTGTCGCCAGGTGCGAAGGTGTCGTTGATGCCTTCCACCGAGAATTTCTCGTGGCCAGTCAGGCCGAGGGTTTTGCGGGTCACGCCTTCCGGGAATTGCAGAGGCAGAATGCCCAGGCCAGCCAGGTTGGTGCGGTGGATGCGCTCGAAGCTCTCGGCAACGACGACGCGTACGCCCAGCAGGCGAGGGCCTTTGGCCGCCCAGTCTCGCGACGAACCGCTGCCGTACTCTTTACCTGCCACGACGATCAGCGGCTGCTTACGGTCGGCATAGGCTTGCGCGGCTTCGAATACGGTGCTCACGCGATTCTCTGGCAGCAGCAGTGTCCAAGGCCCTTCGCGGCCGTCGCTCATCAGCTCGTTTTTCAGGCGTGGGCTCGCGAAGGTGGCGCGTTGGGCAGCTTCGTGGTTGCCGCGGCGGGTGCCGTAGGAGTTGAAATCATCAACAGCGATACCGTGGCCCTTCAGGTACGTACCGGCGTCACTGTCGGACAAGATGGCGCCCGACGGCGAAATGTGGTCGGTGGTGATGTTGTCCGACAGCATCACCAGAACGCGCATGTCCTTGAGGTCGCGTTGAGGGTCGGTAGCCGTCAGTTCATCACTCCAGTAAGGCGGCTTGCGGATGTAAGTGCTGGTCTGGTCCCAGGCGTACTGATCGGTAACGCCGGCGCGCAGGTCAGAGGCGATGACGCCTGCCTCGCGAGGTACCGAGCTGTAGGCTTTGTCGAACAGGTCGGCCGACAGGGCTTGTTTCTCGATCTCGTCCAGCTCTTGATCCGAAGGCCACAGCTCGCTGAGGTAAACCGGCTTGCCTTCGGCGTCGGTGCCGAGCGCATCTACCTGTGGGTCGATGCGGTAGGTGCCAGCGATCGCGTACGCCACGATCAGGGGAGGGGACATGATGAAGACTTCGCGAGCCAGCGGGTGCACGCGGCCTTCGAAGTTGCGGTTGCCTGAGGTGGCGGCAACAGTCTCCAGCTTGCGGGCGCGGATTTCGTCTTCGATCTCTTTGCTCAGCAGGGGGCCGGACATGCCGTTGCAGGTGGTGCAGCCGTAGCCGACAACGTTGAAGCCCATGTTGTCGAGGTCCACGTTCAGGCCTGCACGGTCCAGGTAGTCGGCGACCACCTTGGAGCCGGGAGCAAAGGAAGTCTTGACCCATGGCGCACGACGCAGCCCGCGCTTGAGTGCATTGCGGGCGACCAGGGCCGCAGCGATCACGCCACGAGGGTTCGAGGTGTTGGTGCAACTGGTGATAGCGGCAATCACGACCGAGCCGTTATCCAGGCCGGTAGGGATGTCTTTTGCTGCTTCGCCTTTACCCAGCAAGATGCGCTGGTGAGGTTGTTTCGGGCCGGCAATCGCACGGCCAACGCTGCTCAGGTCGAGGGTGACGACACGGTCGTACTCGACCGATTCCAGGCTGTCATGCCACAGACCTTGATGTTTGGCATAAGCCTCGGTCAGCTCTGCAATTTCCCCGCCGCGACCGCTGAGTCGCAGGTAGTGCAGGGTGCGATCGTCGATCGCGAACATAGCTGCGGTTGCGCCGAACTCAGGGGCCATGTTGGACAAGGTGCCACGGTCTGCCAAGGACAGCGCGGCAACGCCTGGGCCATGGAACTCCAGCACGCTGCCGATTACGCCGGCTTTGCGCAGGCTTTCGGTCAAGGCAAGCGCGATGTCGGTAGCAACGTAGCCCGATGGTGGGGCGCCTTCCAGTCGAACACCGACGATCTCTGGAACCCGCATCATCAGGGCTTTGCCCAGCATGGCAGCTTCAGCTTCGATACCACCAACACCCCAGCCCAGCACACCGATGCCATTGATCATGGTGGTGTGGCTGTCAGTGCCGACCAGCGTATCCGGGAAGGCCCACAGCTCACCTGCGACTTCGCGTGTACCGATGACGGTGGTCAGGCGCTCCAGGTTGATCTGGTGAAGGATGCCGTTACCTGAAGGCACGATCGACAGGTTGTTGAAGGCCTTGTTGCACCAGTCGAGGAATGCAAAGCGCTCGGCATTGCGCTCGCGCTCGATGGCTTCGTTATCGGCCAGGGCGTTGGCGTCGCCCCAACGCTCTACGTTCAGCGAGTGGTCCACCACGAGGTGCGTCGGGGTGACCGGGTTTACCTGGCGTGGATCGCCGCCTGCTTTTGCTACTGCGTCACGCAGGCCGGCCAGGTCGACCAGGGCAGGGGTGCCGAGCAGGTCCTGAAGGACTACGCGGGCAGGGCGGAATGGGATGTCGCAGTTTTTAGAGCGAGTGCAAATTACCTTCAGCGCCTCGTTCGGCTCTGCCTCGGTACGCAGGACGTTCTCAGCGAGGATCCGGAGGCTGATTGGCAGGCGCGCGAAGTCGCCGCCTATCGCTTTTAAAGCTTCCGATACGTTGCAGACGCGGTACTCGCGACCGTTTACGGCCAGGGTTTGGCCAATGTGCTTGCTCATGCCGGGGACCTCACAGGCGTGTTTTTTGTGAGGCTATATTGCACTTTGTCTAAACTTGAGTCAATTTATCTCCAGCAGAAAAACATCGGTCGAACGCCGAATGGTCACCTTGAAGCCTGAAGAGCGGCCATTTATCTGCCTGCCAGCCTTTCCCGCACAAAGACAAAAACGAGGAAAACCAAGATGAAATTCAATCAGACCTACCGTAAATCCGCCCGGCACCAGTCCGCTCCGTCCCCTTCGTTCCGCTAAAGCCTGGCTAAGCGGCACCAAAACAATAAGGAGAGAGCCATGCTGTTGACCGTGCTCGGTTTTTCGATGGTCACCTGTTTCATGTACCTGATCATGACCAAGCGGCTGACCGCCCTGGTCGCCCTGATTGTGGTACCGATCGTGTTCGCCCTGATGGGCGGCTTCTATGCCGGCCTGGGCACGATGATGCTGGACGGCATCAAGACTTTGGCGCCGACCGGCGTCATGCTGACCTTCTCGATTCTTTACTTCGGCATCATGATCGACGCGGGGCTGTTCGATTCGTTGGTGCGTTGCATTCTGAGAATCGTGAAGGGCGACCCGCTGAAGGTGTTGTTCGGGACCACGATCCTGACCATGCTGGTATCGTTGGATGGCGACAGCTCCACCACCTACATGATCGTGATTGCCGCTTTCCTGCCGCTGTACCAGCGCCTGGGAATGAGCGTTCTGGGCTTGACCTGTGTGGTCAACATTGCCAACGGCATCATGAACATTTCCCCGTGGGGTGGCCCGACCGCCCGTGCCGCAGCTGCGCTGCATGTGGATGCGATGGACATCTTCCTGCCGATGGTGCCGTCGATGCTGCTGGGCTGCGCCTGCCTGCTCTTCATTGCGACCTTGCTCGGCCGGCGTGAGCGTGCACGCCTGGGCGTGATTGCCGTGGATGATTTCCACAACGGTTCTATCGCGCTGGGTAATGGCTCGCACGAAGACTGCGACCGTAATCGTCGCCCGCACATGTTCTGGCCCAACCTGCTGCTCACCGCAACGATGATCGGCGTGTTGATGGCGGGTATCGTGCCGATCCAGGTGCTGTTCATGGTCTGCTTCGCCATTGCGGTGATGATCAATTACCCGCACCTGGAGCAGCAGAAAGAGCGTATTTCAGCTCACGCTGGCAACGTTCTCGCGGTGACGTCTGTCATCTTCGCCGCTGGCATCTTCACCGGAATTCTTTCGGGTACCGGTATGGTCGATGCGATGGCGAAGGGGCTGTTGGCAGTCATTCCTGATGCGTTTGGCCCATACCTGGCGCTGTTCACCGCCCTGGTCAGCATTCCGTTCACCTTCTTCATGTCCAACGATGCCTTCTACTTCGGCATCTTGCCTGTGATCGCCCAAACCGCCGCCACCTACGGAATCTCGCACTTGGAGATTGCCCGGGCATCGGTGGTGGGTCAGCCCGTCCACTTGCTCAGTCCACTGGTGCCTTCGCTCTACCTGTTGGTGGCCCTGGCAAAAGTCGACCTGGGTGACCACCAGCGCTTTGCGTTGAAGTGGGCGCTCCTGGTGAGCATGGCCATGTTGGTAGGTGGCGTGATGTTCGGAGCATTCCCGCTGTATCACTCAGCTTCGTGAGTCGGTGGCTAGTCGTCGGCTCTGCCGACGGCTGGCTGCCGGTGCTTGTAGCCGGCGCACCCGCGCCTACAAAAATAAAGGTGTAACCATGCCGTACCGTAGAGCCTGGATTGCTGTATTTCTGTTCTCTCTGGCGATGATCAATTACATGGACCGTATTGCCCTGTCCATCGCTGCCAAACCAATCGCCGAGGAATTCAATCTCAGTGCAGTCGGCATGGGATACCTCTTTTCCTCATTTATCTGGAGTTACGCGCTCTTCCTGATTCCTGTTGGTTTGCTGATTGATCGCTATGGAGCCAAGCGCATCGGTGGCTTTGGCATTCTCGTGTGGTCGGCTGCTACGGCGCTGACCGGGGCAGCGATGAACTTTGCTTCGCTGCTGGCTGCGCGGCTTGTAATGGGCGCTGGGGAATCGGTCAGCAACCCAGTCGGGGCTAAGGTGATTCGTGAGTGGATCTCGAGCCAGGAACGCGGCACCATCACCGCTGTTTTCAACAGCGGATCATATGCTGGCCCGGCGATCTGCTCGATCGTTCTTGCGATGCTTGTCGCCAGTGTCGGCTGGCGCTGGTCCTTCGTGATTGCCGGCGGTATCGGCTTCGTTTGGCTGTTGGCTTGGTACCTGTTCTACGGCAAACCTGAAGATGTGAAGTGGCTGAGCAACCAAGAGCGTAAAACCATCCTGGGCTCGCGATCCGGTGGCGGCAAACCGGGTGGTGCCGCAGTCGCTCCCTACGGTCTTAAACGCCTGTTGAAGACTCCAACCCTCTGGGGCCTTGCTCTGACTCAAGGCTGCAACGTGTACACCCAGTATCTGTTCCTGACCTGGTTGCCGAGCTACCTTCAGCAAGAGCGTCATTTGACGTTGGAAAAAAGCGGTCTGGTGACTGCTATCCCTTATGCTGCGGCTGTTGTGCTCTGCATCGGCCTGGGCAAACTCAGTGACTGGTACCTGACTCGTGGCGGGGGTGTGAGCTCGGGTAAGCGCCGCAACGTAATTGCGATCTCGATGCTGATTGCGAGCTGCATCCTTTTGGTGCCATTCGCTGACTCTACTGCATCGCTGGTCCTGATTTCGTCGCTGACCTTGGCAGGTATTGCCTCGACCACTTCGCTGAATTTCTCCCTGCTCAATGATCTGCTGCCAAGTGCCGGGGACGTTGGGCGTGCGGTCGCGTTCATTGTTGTTGGCGGCAATCTCTTCGGTGTGGCGGCTCCGATCGTCACTGGTTACGTTGTTCAGGCCACGAACTCGTACAACTGGGCCTTCATGATTGCGGGTATTCTGCTGGTGGCGGGTGCAGTTATTGCTCTGACTATGACTCGCAAGCCAATGGTCCCGCCTACAGTCGAGGTCGAGCCCCATTTGGAAATGAGCCCGCAAAAGGCATAATGCAGGTGCGTGGGGCTCGTCTGTTGGTAAGCGCCCCGCAATCCCATGCCCCAACACGGAAAAGACATGAATCTGACGCCTCTTCAAGCCCGCGTAGCTCGCGATATCGTTGCCTATATCCGCCAAGAGCAACTGGCCGCAGGGCAGCACGTCTCGGAGCTAGGGCTGGCCAAGGCTTTGAAGACGTCACGCACGCCTATCAAGATTGCTCTGAACTACCTCGCTGAGCGAGGAATGCTCAGCCAGGACCGCAACCGCGGCTTTTTCCTGGCCAAGCCCTACGATGATCTGGCCGAAATTGCCCAGGATTTATCGGTCTCCATCGACGATCCGATCTATCAGCAGATCGCGGTGATGCGCCTGAACGGGCAGATTCCTGAGCAGTTTGCAGAAACGGACTTGATGCGTTTATTCAACATTTCACGCTATATGCTGCGTGGCGTGTTGAGCCGCATTCAACAGGAGGGCTGGATCGAGCAGCGTGCCGGCCAGGGCTGGCAGTTCTTGCCGATGATCGACTCGGTCGAAGCCTATGAAGAGAGCTATTCCTTCCGGGCGATCATCGAACCGGCAGGGCTGCTTGCCCCAACGTTCATGATCGATACCGAAGCCATGGCTCGCTGCAAGAAACAGCAGCAATTCATTGCAGATGGCGGCTACCTGACCATGACCCCTCAGGAACTGTTCGAATCGAATGCTCAGTTCCACGAGACGCTTGCCAGTTTTTCCGGCAACAGATTTCACGTTCAGACGGTTCGTCGCCTGGACCAGCTTCGCCGTCTGGTGGAGTACCGCCAGGCTAGCAAGCGTGCACCCAGGCGGGAGCAGGCGGTCGAGCATCTGGCGATCCTTGCATGCCTTGAAAAAGGTGATCGGCTGGCAGCCGCTGACCACATGCGAAAGCACCTGGAGCAAGCTCGCCGGCATAAAGTTGCAGCTGAGTTGTTTGAGGCCGTTGAGCTGCCTGTTGAGGCTTGATCACAACCCTGCACTGGTACGCACCATCGCATAGGCCTGGCGCACCAGCGGGTTGACCGAGTTGGCCCGCACCCACAGGTGGTAGGTGACGTCCGGTAGCGGCGGCAGGCCGTCACTCTGCCCCAGCACACGCATGTCGGGGCCGACCATCTCCTGGCTGCGTGCGGTAATGCCCAGGCCCGCCCGCACCGCGGCCTTGACCCCAATCAGGTTTGACGCAAGGTAAGCCTGGCGCCAGGCGATGCCGGCCTGCTCTAGCGCCTCCACGGCCAGTTTGCGGTACAGGCTGGGGTCGTCCACCAGCACCAGTGGCAGCGGTTCTTCCGGAACATGCTGATATTGCGCGGCGCAGATCCACCACACTGGCGAGGTGCGCAGCGCGAAGCCTTCCAGGCCGGGTGCCGAACGGGTGGAAATGACCATGTCGATCTTGCCGCGCTGTAGGTCTTCCATCAGGAACGGACTACGGCCGACGTCGATCTCCAGGCGCAGATTGGGGGCCGAGCGGGCGATGTGGCTAAGCAATGGCGGCAGAATGGTATCGGCGATGTCGTGGGGTGAGCCGATGCGCAGCACACCGCTCAGTCCGTCGTGACGCAGGCCCGCGAGCGCTTCGTCGTTGAGCGCGAGCATCTGCCGGGCGTGGCGCAGCAGTTGGCGGCCGGTGTCGGTCAGTGACTTGTGCCGGCCCTGCTTGCGCAGCAGCGCCACGCCCACTTGCTGCTCCAGGCGTTGCATGTGCTGGGTCACCGATGCCTGGGTGCGGGCCAGGTGACGGCCGGCCTTGGCGAAGCTTGCGTGGTCAGCGATGGCGACGAAGGTGCGCAGCAGGTCGAGGTCCAGGTTCGGAGTGGTCATGGGGCAGGCCTGTGAGTGAGGGGCGGTAATGGGGGGGCGGACTGGCCCGCAATGGCATTCGATCAGTCTGTATGACCAACCCTGGTGGCCTCATCGCGGGGCAACCTCGCTGCCACGAATATCGCATTCTTACATCAAAGACCGGTAGAAAAACATAATGATCCGTTATGTTTCATGCCTCTCACGCAAACTCGAGCCAGAAAAAAGATCAACGATTGCTGGCATATGCCTTTCTGAGGGCGCAGGAGCACAAACATAGTTATAACGATAGTCAATATTTGAATTTCCCCTCGATCTGGCAACTTCCTAGCATGCGCCCTCATTGGCCGGGTGTTCCGGCTGCCGGGATGAGGAGCCCACCATGTCGCTGTCCACCGTTACCCGCCGCGGGCTGTTTGCATCGTTGCTGGTCACCGCAACCTTCACCGCCAGTGGCCTGGCCCACGCCGACGCCACCCTGGACAAAATTCAGCAGCGCCACAAGCTGGCGGTGGGGGTGGTGCTGTCGGGCGGCCCATTCGGCGCCATCGACCCCAGCACCCGCCAACCCGTCGGTTTCAGCGTTGACCTGGCCCGTGACCTGGCTCGCCAGTTAGGTGTCGCGGTGGACTTGGTCGCAGTACAGCCAGCCAACCGTGTGCAGTTCTTGCAGCAGGGCAAGGTCGACCTTCTGATCGCCAACATGGAGTGGACCGCCGAGCGCGACAAGCTGCTTGGCCACGTACCCACACCGTTCTACCGCGTAGGTGGCAGCGCTGCGGTGGCCAAGGACAGCCCGCTCAAGACATGGGCCGACCTCAAGGGGCAGGCGGTGTGCACCAGCCAGGGCAGCAGTTATACCCAGGCGCTGGTAGGCCTGGGCGCGGACATCAAAGCCTTCAAGACCTCCGCCGAGTCGCTGCTGGCCCTGCGCGGCAACAACTGCGTGGCCGCCGTGCACGACGCCACGCTGATCAACCCGCTGCTGGCCAAGGGCGGCGAGTGGAGCGGCTACCGCGCCATTACCCCCGAGCTGAACCCGGCGCCGTCGGTAATCTGGACCCGCCTGGGCGAAACCGACACCCAGCAGCGCCTGGACCCTTTCGTCAAGCAATGGCACCGCAGTGGCTGGCTGATCGAGCGTGAGCAGGCCAACCACATCACCCCGGCTTCACCGGCGCTGGTAGAGCTGCGCGCCAAACTGCAGGGCGAAGGCGCCTGATGAGTGATGCTCTGCACTGGCTGGTAGGGCAGCTTGCCCGACTTGGCCTGGACTACGGCTTTCTGTTCGATGGCTACGCCAGCGGCAAGCTGGTGGAGGGCGCGCTGACCACGTTATGGCTGTGCCTGTGCGGAATCATCGGGAGCCTGATGGTGGGCGTGTTGCTGGCCGCAGCGGTGACCTCCGGAAGGCGCTGGGTGGCTTGGCCGGCGCGGGCCTTCATCGAGGTTACCCGCAACACGCCGACCCTGGTGCAGCTTTACTGTGCCTTCCTGGTGCTGAACATGCTGATCAACCAGAGCCTGGGCAGCGCCAACCCCATGACACCCTTCGCCTGGGTGGTGTTGGTGATCTCGCTGCACAAAGGCGCCTTTCATGCCGAGGCCCTGCGCGCCGGCATCGAGGCGGTACCGGCGGTTACCCTGGAGGCGGCCCGCTCGCTGGCCTTCAGTCGTCGCCAGCAGTTGCTGCAAGTTCAGTTGCCGCTGGCTTTACGCTTCGCCTTGCCGGCGCTGGTCAACAACCTCATCGACCTGGTGAAGATGACCGCCGTGGCCTCGGCCATCGCCGTCAACGACATCACCTACGCCTCGATCATGATCTGGACCCAGGGCGACAACGTCGTTGAGCTGATGATTTTGATCCTGGCTTTTTTCGGGCTGCTGAGCTTTGCAGTCAATTGTGCCGGCCGCGCCGTGGAAGCGCGCCTGAGGATGCCTGGTTATGGCCACTGAAAACCTCGCTACCCTGTGGCACTGGTCACCAACCCTGGGCGCGGGTCTGTTGCAGAACATCCAGATCAGCGTCGGCGCCATTGGCCTTGGCACACTGCTGGGCTTGCTGGTGGGGGCGCTGCTGCTGTCGCCGCTGGCGTCCTTGCGCGTTATTGCGCGGCTGTGGGTGCAGGTGTTTCGCAATGCGCCCTGGCTGGTGTTGATCTACTTCACCTCGTACGTGTTTCCCTTCGATGTGCAGGTGGGTGGCACTTGGGTCGCGTTCCCCGACTGGCTCAAGGTCACTGTGGGGTTGGCCTTGCCGGCCAGTGCCAACGTGGCCGAAATCTTGCGCGGCGCGGTCGCCTCGATTCCGGGCACCCAGTGGGAGGCCGCGCGCTCGCTGGCCTTCAGCCGCGGGCAGATTCTGCGCTCGATCATTCTGCCGCAGTGCCTGCGGCGCATGTTGCCACCGTGGATGAACCTGTACGCAGTGGTAACCATGGGTACCGCGCTGGCTTCGCTGGTCGGTGTGCATGACCTGATCGACAGCGCTCAGGTCGCTGCAAACACCGTCAACCGCAGCGGCTTCACCGTGTTGGTGTACTTCAGCGTGCTGGCGTTGTTCTTCGCCTATTGCTACCCGATTGCCCGTGTGACTCAACGCCTGGAGCGCCGCTATGCCTTCTGAACCCCTGATCCAGCTGCGTGACGTGCACCTGGCCTTTGCCGACAACCCCGTGCTGCGCGGCATCGACCTGGACGTGCAGGCCGGCCAGGCGGTGTCGATCATCGGCCCGTCCGGGTCGGGCAAGTCAACCATCCTGCGCTGCATGACCGGCCTGCTGCGGCCCCAGCGCGGCAGCATTCGTATCGGTGACACTCAGGTCGAACAGCTGCGCGGCGAGGCCGGGCTGATCGCATTGCGCAAGCAAGTGGGCTTCGTTTTCCAGCAATACAACCTGTTTCCGCACCTGAGCGTGCTCGACAACCTGCTGATTGCCCCTACCAAGGTGCTGGGGCGCAGCCGTGGCGAGGCCCGGGATCAGGCCCTGGCGTTGCTCGAAAAGGTGCGCCTTGCGCATAAGGCCGCGGCCTTTCCGGGTGAGCTGTCGGGTGGCCAGCAGCAGCGGGTGGCCATTGCCCGTGCCCTGGCCATGCGCCCCAAGCTGATCCTGTTCGACGAAGTCACCTCGGCGCTGGACCCGGAAATGGTGGGCGAAGTACTGGCAGTGATCCGCGAGCTGACCGAGGAGGGCATGACTTGCGTGCTGGTCACCCATGAAATGCGCTTTGCCGAGGAAATCAGTGATCAGGTGTATTTCACCGAACACGGTCGCATTGTCGAGCACGGCAGCGCCGGGCAGGTGTTCCGTGCCCCCAGCCACGAGCGTACCCGCGCGTTCCTCCAGCATGCGTTGGGCGAGGGGGGGCTCCGCCCCAGCCGCCCGGCCCCCGATGTATTGAGTAACCTGGGGCGCTACAGCCTCAGCGTATGACTACCGTTTCCCCACAAGAGAGACTGACCATGTCCCAGGATTCCGTGATCCAGCCATTCCTCGCGCAAGTGCGCGCCATCCATGAACGTGGCGTAGACCGCGCCGCCCTGCAGCAGATCGTCTTGCTGCTCGAAGGCCTGGCCGAGCGTCGCGAGCTGTTCAATTTCGAGCGGTTCCCAGCGCCGGATGCGGCCACCGGCGAAACCCAGTACCGCTACCGCCTGAACGACGACGGCGAGTCGCCGACGCTCTACGTCAACTCGCTGCTGCCAGGCAAGGCGACCTTGCCGCACAACCACGAAACCTGGGCGATCATCGTTGCCGTCGAGGGCCAGGAGCTCAACCGCGTGTACCGCCGCGAGGACGACCGTAGCGACCCGGCCCGCGCCAGCCTGGCGCTGGAGCGTGAGGTGTTGGTGCAGCCGGGCACTTCGGTGGCGTTCCTTGGCGATGACTTGCACGGCATTCGCGTCGAGGGCAGCAGCCCGACCTTGCACTTTCACCTCTATGGCCGGCCGCTGGAGTCGCTGGACAACCGCTACGGGGTCAAGGATGACGGCAGCGTGGTGAACTACAACAAGTCGCAGATGGCACCTTCGATCGCCGCTTACGGGCATTGATGCGCTTGGGCCTCATTGCGGGATCGCCACGCGATGAGGCCAGTGCCCGCAATACACCCCCCATTCCAGAAACGACCACGGACTGCGTCCCATGACCCCCAGCATTACCCCTGCGCAGCTGCACAGCTGGCTGTTCGACGGCCAGGAAATCGCCCTGTTTGACCTGCGCGAGCATGGCCAGTATGGCGAAGCCCACCTGTTTTACGCTGTCAACCTGCCATACAGCCGCCTGGAAATCGAAGCACCGCGCCTGGCGCCCAACCCGGCAGTTCGGGTGGTGGTGTACGACGAAACCGGCGACGAACTTGTCCAGCGTGGCGCCCGACGGTTACAGGCTTTGGGCTATACAGACGTGCACTGGCTACAGGGTGGCAGTCTGGGTTGGAAGGCCGCAGGCTTCGAGCTGTTCGCCGGGGTGCACCTGCCGTCCAAGGCGTTTGGCGAGTTGGTCGAACACGCCTGCCACACCCCGCGCATTACTGCGCTGCAGCTGGCCGACTGGCAGCGCCAGGGCAAACCGCTGGTGCTGCTCGACGGTCGGCCGCTGGAGGAGTTCGCCAAGATGAACATCCCCGGTGCCACCTGCTGCCCCAATGGCGAACTGGGCTATCGCCTGGAAGACCTGGTGAGCGACCCGCACATACCGGTCGTGATCAACTGCGCCGGGCGCACCCGCAGCATCATCGGTGCCCAGACCTTGATCAACCTGGGCATCGGCAACCCGGTCTTCGCGTTGGAAAATGGTACCCAGGGCTGGCACCTGGTGGACTTGCCCCTGGAGCACGGCGGCCAGCGTGGTTATCCGGCGCACAGCAACAAGGCGCTGCAACAGCAGCGGGATCGGGCCACGGCGCTGGCACGAAGGGCTGCGGTACAGTGGGTCTCGGCCAGGGAGGTACAGCTTTGGCAGCAGGATGCCCAGCGTTCGCTGTTCCTGTGCGATGTACGCACGCCTGAGGAGTTCGCCGCCGGCAGCTTGCCCGGCGCTCAGCATTGCCCCGGGGGACAGTTGATCCAGGGTACAGACCTGTACATCGGGGTACGCAAGGCGCGGGTGGTGCTGTTCGATGACGACGGTGTGCGCGCCCCGGTGGTAGCCAGTTGGCTGCGGCAGATGGGGCACGAGGTGTACGTGCTCGAGGGTGGCCTGGGCAGTGGCCTTGCCTTGCCTGTGCGGCCTGTGCCGGCACCAGGCCTGGCCGAAGCCAGCGCGGCCGAGCTGGAGGACGCCTTGCTGCTGGACGTGCGTGCTAGCAGCGCCTTCCGCAGGCGCCACCTGCGCGGTGCGCAGTGGGCGATCCGTCCGCGACTGGCCGCACAGGTGGCTGCTGAAACCCGACGCCTGGTGTTCATCGCTGACGACCCGCAGGTCGCGCAGCTGGCCGTGAATGAATTGCCCGAGGCTCAGCGCCTTGCGGCGCGGTTGTTCCCGGTGGGGCTGCAGGCCCAATGGCCGCAGGTCGAGAATGACACTTCGCTGCCAGATGCTCAGTGCATCGACTTCCTGTTCTTTGTGCACGATCGTCACGCCGGCAACAAAGCCGCGGCGCGCCAGTACCTGGCCTGGGAGACCGGCCTGATTGCGCAGATGAACCCTCAGGAAACTGCAAGCTTCAGTCCGCTGGTCCAGCTCGACCCGGTGGCAACGCGTCTGGTGCACGCTGGCCGTGGCAGGGCCGGGCAGGGCGCCCAGGCCGTCAACCCGCCGGTCAGTCGCCTGAGCACGGTGCTGTTTGACAGTGTCGCCGACCTGCAGGAAGCCCGCAGCAAGCGTGATCAGGAACGGGTACTGAGCTACGGTGCCCGCGGCAATCCCACGGCCTTTGCCCTGGAGGATCTGGTCAGCGAACTGGAGGGCGGCTACCGCACCAAGCTGTTCGCCACCGGGCTGCAGGCCATCACCCAGACCTTCCTGGCTTACCTGCGCCCGGGTGACCACCTGCTGATCAGCGATGGCGTCTACGGCCCGGTACGGCGCCTGGCCCGGGAGCTGCTGCAACCGTTTGGTGTGCAGGTGGAGTATTTCGCGGCCGATGGCCAAGGGCTTGAAGGGGCCTTGCGGCCCAACACGCGCATGGTCTACAGCGAAAGCCCAAGTTCGTTGTTGTACGAGCTCAACGACCTGCCGGCCATGGCCGCCCTGTGCAAGCCGCGGGGGATCCTGCTGGCGGTGGACAACACTTGGGGCTCGGGCTACCTGTACCAACCGCTGGCCTTGGGGGCGGACATTTCTGTCATGGCCCTGACCAAATACCTGGGCGGGCACAGTGATGTGATGATGGGCAGCGTGTGCACCACCCGTGAAGCCTTCGCCGCGCTGTCGCGCAGCAGCGATACCTGCGGCTGCACGGTGGGTGCGGATGATGCCTGGCTGGTGCTGCGTGGTGCGCGCAGCTTGGCCAGCCGCATGGCAGTACACGAACGCCAGGCGCTTGAGATTGCTGACTGGTTGCAGGGGCACGAGGCGGTGGCGCGTGTGTACCACCCGGCGTTGCCGCAGCACCCGGGCCATGCGTTGTGGCAGCGAGACTTCAAGGGCAGCAATGGTCTGCTCAGTTTCGAGCTGGCCAATGCAGCCCACGGCCAGGCCGAAGCCTTCGCGGACGGCTTGCGGCTATTCGGCATCGGTGCTTCCTGGGGCGGATACGAGAGCCTGGTGATGCTGTCGGAGGTGGCTGGGCGGCAGTTCGCAACTGCCGCTCGAGGAGTGATTGTACGCTTGCATGTGGGGCTGGAGGATGTTGCGTCTCTCCAGCGGGACCTGGATCAGGCATTGCGACAGAGCGCTTCATAGCCGCACAAGGGAGGGTTCTAAATGGCGGCTCGTATGAGATGCTGGTCGATAGCGACTTGAGGGCGCTTGGTGTCCAGCACGTCGACGCGATCCGCCAGGCGCCTGGCGCGATCCAGCAGCGCATCCTCACCCAAGTGCCATTGGACCGCCAGGCGCAAGCGGCCGATGGCGTAGCCTTGGATACGGTCGAGGCTGGCGTGGAGCAAGCGTGTAGGTGCGCCAAGGCCTCGGCCGATGGCGGCCAGGTCGGGCTCCAGGCCGTTGCGGCCGCTGTAGTGCAGGTCGATGAGGTGCTCGCCGGTGTTGCCGCTCAGGTCGTCATGGGTATGTTCGAGGGTGCCGAGCAACGTGCGGGTGACCGCGCTGCGTGGCTCGCCGAAGACTTGCCAGACCTCGCCCTGTTCGGCGATCTTGCCTTGTTCGAGCACTACCACACGGTCGCAGATTTCGCGGATCACGCCCATCTCGTGAGTGATCAGGACGATGGTCAGGCCGAGGCGCCGGTTGATGTCGCGTAACAGTTGCAGGATCGCCTGGGTGCTTTCTGGGTCTAGGGCGGAGGTTGCTTCGTCGCACAGCAGGATCTGCGGTTGCATCACCAGGGCGCGGGCGATGCCGACACGTTGCTTTTGCCCGCCGGAGAGCTGCGCCGGATAAGCGTCACGGCGTGCTTCCAGGCCAACGAGTTGCAGCAGTTCATCAACCCGGCGTGTCTGTTCTTCGCGCGATACGCCGGCCATGCGCAGCGGCAGGGCGATGTTCTGCGCCACGGTGCGAGTGGCCATCAGATTGAAATGCTGAAAGATCATCGACACCCGCCGGCGCAGGCTGCGCAGGGCCAGGCCTTCGAGGTTGCCGATGTCATCGGTGTCGATGAATACCTTGCCGCTGCTGGGGTTCTCCAGGGCATTGAGCATGCGCAGCAGCGAGGATTTACCCGCGCCACTGCGGCCGATGATGCCGAACACCTCGCCACGGCGAATGTGCAGATCGATACCCCGCAGCGCCTCGACGCCGTTGGGATAGTGCTTGCAGACTTGTTCAAGGCGGATGTGGGGTTGCGGTGCAGCTTGGGTGCTCATGGTGTCGTCTTGCTCCATAAAGATCACTCCCTCGCCTGGCGCGGGAGTGATCGGCACTGTTCAATCAGAACGCCGGATAGATCGCGCCCTTGTAGCGCGCCTTGATGAATTCACGGGTGGCATCGCTGTTCAGCGCTTCGGCGACGATCTTGATCGCCTTGTCATCCTTGTTTTCCGGGCGAGTCACCAGGTACTCGGCCCAGATGTTCTTGCCATCCTGGCCCTTCTCGATGTACAGCGACTTGTCCAGCGGCAGTTTGGCTTCCAGCACGTAGTTGCCATTCAGCGCAGCCAGCTCAACCTGGCTCAGGGCGCGGGGCAGGATCGCCGATTCCAGCTCGACGATTTTCAGATGCCTGGGGTTTTCCACGATGTCTTTCTGCGTTGGCAGCGGGTCTTCCGGGCTGTCCAGCTCGGCCTTGCCCTTGAGCTTGATCAGGCCAAGCTTCTGCAACAGCAACAGCCCACGCCCGCCATTCACCGGGTCGTTGGGGATCGCCACTTTGGCGCCGTCTTCCAGTTGAGTGACGTTGGTAATCTTCTGCGAGTAAGCGACGAAGGGCTCGATGTGCACCGGCACGATAGACACCAGATTCGTGCCGCGCTCTCGGTTGTAGTCGTTGAGGAAAGGCCGGTACTGGTAGTAGTTGGCGCTGAGCTGCCTGGACACGAGTTGCGCGTTGGGCTGGATGTAGTCCGAGAAGATGCGGATATCCAGGTCGACGCCCTGTTTGGCGACGATGGGTTTGATGAACTCGAGGATTTCGCCGTGTGGCACCGGGCTGGCGCCTATCACGAGTTTTTCCCCGGCCTGGGCAGTGCCCAGCAACAGGCCGCTGACGGCCAGGCTGGAAACGATGAGCTTGATGAACGACATGGTGTGTTTCCTTGGCGGTTATTTGCGGGTGAAGTGGATTACCAGGCGGTTGCCGGAGGCTTGCAGCAGCTGGACGAGCACGATGAGCAGGCCGACGGTGACGATCATCACTTCGGTCTGGAAGCGCTGATAGCCATAGCGGATGGCCAGGTCGCCGACGCCGCCACCGCCGATGGCGCCAGACATGGCGGTATAGTCGACCAGCACGATGGCGGTGACGGTGATTGCCGAAATGATGCCCAGGCGGGCTTCAGGTAGCAGGGTGTACCAGATCACCTGCCAGGTGCTGGCGCCCATCGACTGGCTGGCCTCTACCAGGCCGCGATCGACTTCACGCAAGGCGGTTTCCACCAGGCGTGCGAAGAACGCGGTTGTACCGATCACCAGCGGCGGGATGACGCCGCGCACACCGAGGGAGGTGCCAGTGACCAGGGTGGTCAGCGGGATCAGTACAATCAGCAGAATGATGAATGGCACCGAGCGCACGATGTTCAGCACGAAAGACACCAGCCCATACAGTGCTGGCTGTTCCAGTAGTTGCTTGCGCCCGGTCAGAAACAGCAGCACGCCCAACGGCAGGCCGAGCAGCACGGTGAACAGCAGCGCGCCGCCAAGCATGGCCAGGGTATCGAGCGAGGCATCGGTGATCTGGGTCCAGTCGATCTGGTCAAAATTCATCAACAGGCGCCCCTCAGATCCACGAATGCTGGGGCGGATTGACGCCGTTGAGGTAGTACTGGCCGACCGCATAAGGCTTCCAGCGCACCGGGTCATGCAGGGTGTGGGTGCGGGCATCGCGCCACAGGCGGTCCAGGCCATTCTGTTGCAAGGTCGAGCGAGTGCCTCCCAGCTCGAACAACTTGTTGGCGGCGAGCAGGGCGATGTCGGTTGTCAGCACCTTGGCCTCGGCCACGGCGATCTTGGCCTTGGCGATGCTGTCGAGCGTGGGTTCGGCAATGGTCGCGTCCAGTTGCAGGCCGGCCCGCTCCAGTAGCGCTTCGGCTGCGTGCAACCGGATGAACAGATCGCCAACCGCAGCAATGGTGAACGGGTCATCGCTGGCGTGCTCTTTGCCGCTGTCAATCCAGGGCCGGGCTTTGCTGCGAACAAACTCAACCGTGGCCTGCAGCGCGCCACGGGCGATACCGGCATCGATGGCAGCATGGATCAGCTGGCTCTGAGGGCCAACGGCGCTGGGGTTCTCGTAGACGATGTGCGCAGGAAGTACACGCTCGTTGGGCACCACTACGTTTTCCAGCAGCACCGTGCCGCTGGCGGTGGTGCGCTGGCCGAAGGCTGACCAGTCGTCTATCACGCTCAAGCCCGGTGTATCACGGTCGGCGATGGCAACGATGACGTGGTCGTGGTCATCCAGTGCGACGATGGGCACCAAGTGGGCGAAGAGCGCCCCGGTGGAGTAGAACTTGCGACCGTTGAGCACCTTGTGATGCTCATCGTGATCGCTGATGCGGGTCTGGAAATCCTCGACGTTTTTGCCGCCGAACTCCGAGAAGGCGTTGCCAAGACGCAGCCCGGATAGCACTGCGGCGAATAGCGCCTGTTTCTGTTGCTCACTGGCCGACAAGCGAATCACGTCGATGATTTCGAAGCTGTTCTGGGCGATCTGCGCAGCCGATGCATCGGCTGCGGCGAGGATGGCGAAGACCTTGGCCAAGGTCACTTGAGAGACGGCTGCGCCGCCGTATTGCTTGGGGATGGTGATGCCCCACAGGCCGCTTTGTGAGTAAGCCTCCACTTCGGCAAAGGGCAGTGCGCGCTGACGGTCACGTTCCAGGGCGCCTTCGGCAAACAATTTGGCCAAGGCATGGGCTGTTTCTATCGCGTGGGCATCGCTGGTGATACGTGTAGCGGGTTGGGCCGGTCGGCTGGGGCGCCAGGTGGCAGGGTCAACAGGGTAGTAAGGCATGGCGCGGGTCTCGTTTCGACAGGGTCCGATAACTGTCCTCTCGCAAAACCTGTGCCACTGAAGAAAATCAATAAAATCATATAGTTATTGGCATTTAACTGCTTGGATCACTGTACGGTAACTGTAGCAATCTGTTGCTTCACTGTTGCCGGGTAAACAGCGCTCGATGTTCAGAGATTGGCGGCCCTGGTTTGCACTTCAGCCTCCGGCATCAACCGCCCCGGCATATCCTCCAGCAACCGCCGCGTATAGTCGCTCCCCGGTCGCCCGAACACCTCTTCGGTGGGGCCCTGGTCCACCAGTCTGCCCTGGCTCATCACCAGCACCTGGTCACTGATGCCGCGTACCGTCGCCAGGTCGTGGGAGATGAACAGGTAGGTCAAGCCAAGTTCTTCCTGCAAACCTTGCAGCAGATCCAGCACCTGCGCTTGCACCGGTGCATCCAGCGCTGATAGCGGTTCGTCCAGCACCAGCAGCTCCGGTTCTGCCGCCAGCGCCCGGGCTATTGCCACGCGCTGGCGCTGCCCGCCGGAGAGTTGGGCAGGGCGGCGGTGCAGCAGCTCGCCCGGCAAGCCGACCCGCTCCAGCAGTGCCAGTACCCGCGCGCGGTGGTCCCGACGCTGGCCTATTCCGAACGCGCGCAGCGGCTCGCTGATGATGGCAAGCAGATCCTGGCGTGGGTCGAGTGCTGCATAGGGGTTCTGGTAGACCAGTTGCACCCGCCGGCGGTAACCGTGCAATTGGCGGCGACCGGCCCCGAGCACCTCCAGGCCGTCGAAGCGCACGCTGCCGGCGCTGGCCTGCTCCAGGGCCAGGATAATCCGCGCCGTGGTGGACTTGCCCGAACCGGACTCGCCCACCAGGCTGGTGGTGGTACCCCGTTGCAGGCTGAAGCTGACGCCATCCACAGCCGCCGCGCCGTGTTTGTCGAAGCGCCGGTGCAGCTGGGTGACCTGTAGCAGCGGAAGCTCCCGACTCACCCTTGGCGCCACGCGGCGCTGTTGCAAACGCGCCAGCGGCGAGGCTTGCAGCAACTGGCGGGTGTAAGGGTGCTTCGGGGCATGCCACAGTTGCGCCGGGGCACCGCTCTCCAGCAAGCGACCGTGGCGCATCACCAGAATGCGGTCGGCGCGATCCACCGCCACCGCCAGGTCATGGGTGATCAGCAGCAGGCTGCTGCCGCGCTCGCGGACCAACTGCTGCAAACGGTCGAGGATCTGCCGTTGTACGCTCACATCCAGGGCGCTGGTAGGCTCGTCGGCGATCAGCAGCGGCGGGTCGTTGGCCAGGGCAATGGCGATAAGCACCCGCTGGCACATGCCACCGGACAGTTGATGGGGGTAGCGGGCGAGCAGGGTGTCCGGCGCCTTCAGCCCGACTTCCCGCAGCAGCTCCAGGGCACGCGGACGGGCCTGGGCCAGGGGCACACCGTGCACCGTCATGGCTTCTACCACCTGGGCTCCGATAGTCTTCACCGGGTCCAGCGAAGTACCCGGATCCTGCGGCACGAAGCCGATCAGGCGACCGCGACGCTGGCGCCAGGCGTGCTCGTCGAGGCAGGCCAGCGCGTGCCCCTGAAGCCACAGTTGCCCGTGCTGGCGCGCCGACTCCGGCAACAAGCCGGCCAGCGCCGCGGCTGTGGTGGATTTGCCGGAGCCAGACTCGCCGACCAGGCAAACGATCTCGCCTGCCGCTATGTCCAGGTCCAGTTCCTGCACGGCGGCCTGCGCCGCCCCCGGATACTCGACCCCGAACTGGCGGACACGCACCAACGGTACACTCATGTGTGTTCTCCCTGAAGACGTTGCAAGCCCCGGCCAAGTTGCTGGGTGGCGAGCACGACGCTGGCCACCACCAGCCCCGGCAGGGTGGTGTACCACCAGGCGGCGACCATGTAGTTGCGCCCCTCGGCAATCAACAGGCCCCATTCCGGTTGCGGCGGTGGGGCACCGAAGCCCAGGAAGCTAAGGGCTGAGACCGCCAGTACCGCACCGGCGAACTCCAGTGCCGCCAGGGCGAGCAATGGGCTGGCCGCATGAGGCAGGACGTGCCGGCACAGATTGGTCCAGGCGCCAACGCCGGCCACTTGTGCGGCTTCGACGAATACCCGGCTGCGCCAGCGCAGGACTTCGCCCCGGGCCAGCCGGGCGAACACCGCTACCGACGACAGCCCGACTGCGATAGCGATCTCCAGCGTGCCGAAGCCAAGGGCGGTGACGATGGCCATGGCCAGCAACAGGGCCGGAATCGCCATGAGCACCTCCACCAGCACCGCCAGAACCCGGTCGGCAGTACCACCGAACCAGCCGGCGATGCCGCCGAGCAGGGTCCCGGCGAGCAGGGCGATCAGCACCGCGATGGCGGTGGCCTGCAACGACAGCGCCGCCCCATACACGCAGCGGGCGTAAAGGTCGCGGCCCAGGTGGTCGGTGCCGAACCAATGCTGCGCCGAGGGCGCGCGCAGCGTACGGGTGGGGTCGGCGAGCAGCGGGTCGAGGCCGGTGAACAGCCCGGGGAAGAACGCCCAGCCCAGCAGGAGCAGGAACAGCACCAGGCTCAGCACCACCGGCAAGCCAGGCCGGTGGCGCCACGATGGCGACGAGGAAATGGCGGGTTGCAGGATCATGGTCGCCTCCCTTGGCGAATGCGCGGGTCCAGCAGTGGGTAGAGCAAGTCGGTCAGCAGGTTGGTCAGCACAAACAGGGTCGCGGCGAGCAGCACCACGCCCTGCACCACGGCGATGTCCTGGCTGGCCACTGCAGCCTGGGCCAGGCGGCCCACGCCGTCGCGGGAGAACACCGTTTCAGTGACTACTGCGCCGGCCAGCAGGTTGCCGAGCAAGGTGCCGGTCAGGCTGAGCAGGGGGATCGAGGCGTTATGCAAAATATGCCGCCACAGCAACGACCAGCGCCCGACCCCCTTGCTGCGCAGGGCCTGGACAAAGGGCTGGCGGCTGACGCCGGCGATGGAGCGGCCGAGTACCTGAGCGATCATTGCGGCGCAGGGCAGGGCCAGGGTGAGTGCCGGCAGCACCAGGCTGGCGAGGCCGTGATCGCCCATGGCCGGCAGCCAGTGCAGACGGAAGGAGAACAGTTGCAGCAACAACAGGCCGACCCAGAACGTTGGCAGCGATACCACCAGTGCCGGCGCGTTGTGCAGCGCCGCCTGTAGCGGGCGCCGCCGTACCTGGTGGGCCGCCAATGCCACGCCGATGCCCAGCGGCACGGCGATCAGCAGTGCGGCAAAGGCCAGGGCCAGGGTTGCCGGGAGTGCCGCGGCCAGGGCCGCCGTGACCGGCTTGCCAGTCTGCAGCGATACGCCAAGGTCCAGGTGCAACAGCCGCCACAGGGCGCCGCCGTATTGCTGCCAGAGACTGCCGTCGAGGTGATAGCGGGCACGCAGTTCGGCGACCTGTGCCGGATCCGCCGTGCCCGGCTCGCCGCCTTGGGCGAGCAGGATCCCGATCGGATCGCCCGGCAGGGCATACAGGATGGCGAACGACAGGCTGAAGGCCGCCCACAGCACCAGCAAGGCCTGGGCCAGACGCCAGAGTGCAGAGGTGTGCATGCTCATTGGCCTCCCGGTTGTGCCAGCCACGTGTCGTAGAATTGCAGGCGCGTCGAGGCCTCGTAGTGCAGGCCGCGAACGACATCACGGAAGGCGGTGACGGTGGCCATTTCCACCAGCGGAATCACATGGCCCAGGTCCAGCAGCTCGGCGCTGGCCTGCTGGATCAGTGCGCCACGTTTCTGCCCGTCGAGGCTGGCCGCCGAGTCGAGCAGCAGCTGGTCGAGCGGCAGTGTTGCGCGAACGTTGACGTTACGTCCCGGCGACAGGAATACCGTGCGCAGTACGTCTGGGTCTGCCCGGGTCAAGTTGAAGAACCACAGGCTGTAGTCGAGGGAGGTCTGTTGCAGGCTGACCTGGCCGATGGTGGATTTGTTCAGGCGCAACTCGACGCCGATCGTGCGCAGCTGTTGCTGCACCAGCTCCAGCACCGGGGTGGTGGCCTGCCAGTAGTCGAGGGCGAAGCCTAGCCTCTTGCCGTCGCGCTGGCGCCAGCCATCGGCACCCTTGCGCCAGCCGGCGTCATCCAGCAGCTTTTGCGCACCCGCCGGATCGTAGGCCAGATGACTGCTCAGGTCCTGGTAATACGGCGTGCTGCTGGCCAGTACCGACGTCGCCGGTTTTTGGTAACGGGAAATCACCCCCTGGAACTGGCTGCGGTCGATGGCCTTGTTCAGCGCCTGGCGCACCGCCAGCTCATCCAGCGGCGCCCGTGAGACATTCGGCGTCAGGCTAAAGACGATGCCCGGGTTGGGGCGGTTGATCGTGGGTACGCCCTGGGCTTGCAGCACCGTTTCGTCCTGCACCGGCACGCTGGTGTTCACGTCGATCTGCCCGGACAGCAGGCTGCCCAGGCGTACGCCGGACTCGGGGAGGACATGGAATTCGATGGCGTCCAGCCAAGCGCGGCCTTGGTGCGCGGCAATCGAAGACGGCCAGTGGTAATCGGGGCGGGCCTCGATGCGTACCAGCCTGTTGTGAGCGAAACTTTTCACCGTGAACGGCCCGGAGCCCACCAGGGCACCCTGGCAGCGCTCCTCGGCAGTGCGTTTCAAGGTGTCGAGGGAAAACAGCCCGAGGCTCATGGTTGAACTGGCCTGGAGAAACTGCGCGTTGGGCTGCCTGAACGTGACGCGCACGCTCAACGGGCCGGTGACGTCCACCGATTCAAGGCCCGCCAGATAGGTACCGGCCAGTTGCGCACGCGCCCCAAGCGCGACGATCGCCTCGAAATTGGCCTTCACCGCTGCCGCATCCAGCGGGCTGCCATCGGCGAAGGTCACCCCTTCGCGCAGGTGGAAATCGAACTGCCGCGAATCCTCGCTGACTTCCCAGCGCTCGGCCAGCCAAGGCAGGATCTCGGCGCTTTGCGGGTCCTGGTCGGTAAGCGAGTCCACCAGTTGCCGCCCCACATTGAGCGCGGTGTTGTTGCCGGCCTGCTGCGGGTCGATGCAGTTCGGGTCGCCGTCGAAGGCCACGCGCAGTACACCGCCAGCCTGCGGCTGCGCCGGGGTTCCGGTGGCGGCCGATTGCTCCGGCTTACTGTCGCAGCCGGCCAGGGCCAGGGCGATGGCCAGGATTGCCAAGGGTCGAATCATGGACGCTCCTCAGAAGAACCGGTTGGCGCGGTAGGGTAGGCCGAGGTTTTCCCGCAGCGTGGTACCGGCGTATTCGCGCTGGAACAACCCACGGCGTTGCAGCTCGGGGACCACACCGTCGACGAAATCGTCGATGGCCGAATGCAGGCCGCTGAACATGATGTTGAAGCCGTCGGCGGCATCCGCTTCGTACCAGGCATGAAGGTCATCGGCGATGCTTTCGGGCGTACCGATCAGTATCCGATGCCCGCCAGAGGTCAGCTGGTTGAACAGCTGGCGCACGGTCGGGCGCTCGCGGCGTATCAGGTCGAACACGAGCTTCTGCCGGCTCTGGTGGGTGTTGGTGGTGAACTGCTCCGGTGGCAATGGCACTACTTCGTCGAAGGGCAGTTCGGACAGGTCGTAGCCGAGGCTGACGAACTTCGAAATCGAACTGAGGAAGGCTTTCGGCTCCAGCAGTTCCTGCTGGCGGTCGTATTTGGCCTGGGCTTCGGCAAGGGTCTTGCCGACCACGGGGGAGACACCCGGCAGGATCTTCAGTTCATTCGCGCCCCGCCCGAACCCGGCGGCCGCGGCCTTGGTTTCCTGATAGAAGGCGCGACCCTGTTCGATGGTGTGCTGGGCGGTGAAGATCAGTTCACCCACCCGCGCCGCCAGGCGCTTGCCCGCCACCGAAGCACCGGCCTGGGCCACCACCGGATGGCCCTGGGGCGAGCGCGAGACATTGAGCGGGCCGCGCACCTGGAAGTGCTCGCCCTGGTGACCGAGTACATGCAACTTGTCGATGTCCAGCCAGGTGCCGCTGGCCTTGTCCTGGATGAAGGCGTCGTCGGCCCAGCTGTCCCACAGGCCGCTGACCACGTCGTAGAACTCCTCGGCGCGGGCGTAGCGGTCGTCATGCTCGACATGCTCCTGGCGATTGAAGTTTTCGCCACCGCCCAGGGAGGTGACCAGGTTCCAGCCGGCCCGGCCACCGCTCAGATGGTCCAGCGCAGCATACTTGCGCGCCACGTTGTAGGGCTCGTTATAGGTGGTGCTGGCAGTGGCGATCAGGCCGATATGGCGAGTGCTGGCGGCCAGCGCCGGCGCCAGGATCAGAGGGTCCCAGCGCACGCTGTTGGGCCCGCGCTGCAGGGCCAGGTCGAGCTTGACGTCGAGGGTGTCGTTGAAGAACAGCGAATGGAACCGCCCGGCTTCCAGCTTGCGGGCGATGTACTGGTAGTGCTCGAGGCTGCGGAAGGTATCCAGCGGCGCCTCCGGCAGGCGCCAGGCGCTGCCGCTGAGGGTGCCGGGGATGAAGGCGCCGAGTACGAACTGGCCTTGGCTCATGAACATTCTCCTGGCGCCCGCCGAACGAGGCGGGCGCTCGATCGTTGGGGTCAGAAGTTGTAGGCGATGCGGGTGTACCAGAAACCGCCATACGGATCGAACGGCGAGATCGAGCCGAATTTCGGGAAGCCGTTGACGTCGCCGGCTGGGAAGGCGTTGTTATCGGCACGTACATCGAACAGGTTGTTGGCGCCCACGGCGATATCGAAGTTGTCGGTCAGCGCATAGGCCACTTCCAGGTCGGTGAGCCACTTGGCGCCGTAGGTCACGTCGTAGTCGGGGTTGGCGTCGCGAGCGATGACCTTGTCATAGCGGGTCACGGCGGCGTTGATGGTAAAGCGCTCGATCTGCCAGTTGGCGCTGAGGATCAGCTTGGTCTTGGGGTTGGCCACGGTGAGGTAACCCTGGGCCACACGGTCGAACAGTTCCAGATTGTTGCCAGCGGCCCTGAGAGTGGCTGGGGTCTGCTTGATGTCGTCTATCTCGGTCTTGTTGTAGTTGGCGCCGATGCCGTACTTGACCTGGCCGAACCGGCCATAGTCGACCCGGTAGTCGGCCACCAGGTCGATGCCGCGGGTGGTGGTGTCGGCGGCATTGGTGAAGTACTTGATGCGGTAGCCGGGCTTGTAGCCGTTGGCCACGAGGACCTGATCGACGCCGTTGCCATAAAGGAAGCCGGTCAGGGCGATGCGGTCGCGGATCTCGATCTGGTAGGCATCGAGGGTCACGCTGGCTTGTGGCAATGGCTGCCAGGTCAGGCCGAGGCTGATGTTGCGCGACTTCTCCGGGCTCAAGTCCTCGGCACCGAGAGCCTTGGCCAGCGCCGAATCGACCCGGGCGGTCTTGGCTTCGACGAACTGGGAGACGCCATTGACCGTGGTGTACTGGTTGGCGGTCTGTGCGTAGGTCGACTGCGACAGCGACGGCGCACGGAAGCCGTTGCTCAGCGTGCCGCGTATGGCAAAGGTCGGGGTGAAGTCATAGCGCGCGGTCAGCTTGCCGCTGCGGGTATTGCCGCTGCTGTCGTCGTATTTTTCGAAGCGCGCGGCGGCCCCCAGGTAAAGCTTCTCGGTCGGGTTGAAACCGACGTCGAGGTAGCTGGCGTAACTGTTGCGGCTGGCCTGGCCTTCGTCCTCGGGTGTAAGGGTAATCGCACCTTGCGCACCGACCGAACCCGGTTGCCCGGCCAGTGGACCGCTGGGGTAGATATAACCGCCGTTGATCCATGACAGCGGGTCGTCCGACTCGGTCTTGTAGCGCTCGTGTCGGTGCTCCAGGCCCCAGGATACTTGCAACGGCTTGCTCAGGCCGACCTCGAAGGGGCGGGTCAGGTCGAGGTTGTTGGTCCATTGGTCGAAGGTGTTGGTGTAGGTGTCGAAATGGGTCGGGCTGCCCGGGCCGAGCGAGGCGTTGAGGGTCTCGTCGGCGCCGGCCTGGCTTTTCGCCCGGCCGAAGGTAGAGCTGAGGTCCCAGTGCCAGTCGGCGATGTCGCCCTTGCCGCCAGCCGCGGCCTGGTAGTCGGTTTCCTTGAGGGTATAGAAGGGAGCAGTACCGTCCGGGTAGATCTCTGGAATGATGTTGGTCGAGTTTGGCCGTCGATAGTTCTGTCCGCCCTTGGCGTCGCGCTGGCTCAGGGTAGAGAAGGAGTACAGGGTCAGAGCGTCGCTCACCGGCAGTTCGGCGTTGTACGACAGGTTGATCGCCTTGATCTTTGGCAGGCCATTCTTCTGCACTTCACGGTCGGCTGTGGCATTGCGCGGGTCACCAGGGAAGTACAAGTTGCCGGTGGCCTCGCGGGAGCGGGTGGCGGTCTGCACCGACTTGGCATCCAGGGCGTAGTTGAAGAAGCCGCCGCTATCGCCCAGGGCCAGGCCCTGGTTGAGGGTCTGGCGCAGGTTGCCGCCGTCGCCGTCCTCGTAGTACTGGCCATATTGGGTACTGACCGAGCCGCCGTTGTCGTGCTGCTTGAGGATGATGTTGATGACCCCGGCGATGGCGTCGGAGCCGTACTGTGCCGAGGCACCGTCGCGCAGCACTTCGATATGGTCGATGGCACTGACCGGGATCATGTCCAGGTCCACCGGGTTGGTGCCGTAGGCGGCAGTGGAGTCGAGGTTGATCACCGAGCTGTTGTGGCGGCGCTTGCCGTTGACCAGCACCAGCACGTTGGAACCGTTCAGGCCGCGCAGGCTGTAGGGGCGGGCGACGCTGTCGTTGGAGGTGCCGGAAGGGCGCTGGGAGAACGACGGCAGGGTTTTCTGCAGGGCTTCGCGCAGGCTGCTGGAGCCGGTCTGTTCGAGCTGTTTGCTGTCGATCACGTCGATCGGTGCCGGGCTGCTGGTAACGGTGCGCACCTCGCTTCCGCGCGAACCGGTGACGATCACCGTGCCAAGCGCGGTGTCGCTGTCGGCGGCCAGCGCCAGTGGGTTGAACAGGTAGCCGGCGAGCAGCGCCGGGGCCATGGCCAAGGGAGTGAATACGGACTTCATGACGGTTCCTAGGAATACGGTTGGCAGTCAGGCCCTGGATGTGCGATCGAGCGGGCTCTCATAGGTTGTTTCAGGTTTTCCAGGCATGGCCGGGCCCGCGGAAGGTCCATCGCTCCCGTGGTTCGGCGTGCCTGTGTCTCGTCCGGCGCGCGCCGGTACGCTTATGCCGCTGCGGGTTCCTGGCCGCTGAGCAAGGAACTGAAGCGTCGATCCCAGAAGTCGCGGACCGTCACCGGTTGGCGCAGCAGGCCGCTGTCATGGAAAAGATCGGCGATGCGCTGCTGGGCGGCGATGTCCTCGTCGCTGACCGGGAGCAGGCGACATGGCCGCTGGCGCTGGTCGAACTGTTGCAGGTAGAGGGTGCGGGAAATGCCGGTCAGGGTTTCGTTGCGCGCGGCCCAGGCCTGCGGATTGCGCTCCACCCAGTCCCACGTGGCACGCTCGCGTTCAAGGAAATCGGCGATCTGCGCCTGCTTGCCCGGTTGCGCCAGCACCTGCGCGCTGGTTGCGATCAGGTAATTGCCGCACTGGTAGCGGCTGGCGTCGGCGAGCAGTTCACCGTCCATGTGCGTCAGGGCCTGGAGCGCCCCGATGCCGCCGGCGATGATGGCGTCCAGGTGGCCGTTCTGGAAGGCGACCAGCGCATCCCGTGCTGGCATGGGGCGGGCCTGTACATCGTCAAGGGCGAGGCCGTTGTCGCGTAGCAGGTTGAGCATCAGGTAGTGGGTGTCGGTGGCGCGCACGAAACTGATGCGTTTGCCCTTCAGGTCGGCGATCGAGTGGATGCCGCTGCCGCGCTTGACGATCAGGCCGCTACGGTTCTGCTCGCCCTGGTAGCTGGCGATCAGCACCAGCGGATTGCCGGCGGCACTGGCGAACAACGGCAGCACCGGGCTCATGAAGGCGTAGTCGAGGCTACCGCTGGCGAAGGCTTCGAGGACCATGGCCCCGCCGGGAATGTCCACCCATTCCACGGGATAGGGCGTGGTGGCCTGACCGGCATCTCCGAGGAAGCTTGCGGCCTGGCCCTTGTAGCGCCAGACCCGCAGTGCCTTTGGGGTGTTCGCCAGCGCCGGAACCATGCCAGCGGCGAGGCCGAGCAGGGCGCTGCGCTGGATGAACCGGCGGCGGTAGAGGTCGATATTCATGGCTCAGTCCAGCAGATCTGGTTGTTGCTGGACGATACGGTCCCACAGTGGCAGGAAGTTCAACCACCCGAACAACTCCCGCTGGGCCGCATCGAAACTGTCCTCGCCCGCTTGCACAATACGTGGCTGGCCGGCGGAATACGCCAGCAGATGAGCGCGGGCGGTGTCATCGGCAAGGATAAAGCGCCATGCCGCGCTCTCCACGGTCCGGCCGGTGGTCCATAAGCCATGGTTCTGCCAGACCAGCAGGTTGTTGTTGGCGAAGGTCTCGACGAAGGCGTGGGCCACCAGGTCGCGATCGGCGGTGCACAGGGCATGGCGGTCGAACAGTACCTGCTCGCCGACAAAGGCCGAGGACTCGGCGGTGATCGGCTGGAACAGCTGGCCGAGGGACGACCAGACCCGGCCGTGGAAGCCGTGCAGATGAGCAATGCCGACTACCTCCGGGCGGGCCTTCTGCAACTCGTAGTGCAGTTCCAGGGCACTGGTGTTGAGCAGCCCGTCACCCTCCACGACCTGACCCTGACCGTTGACCCTCAGCAGATGGCTGGTGCGGATCTGCGAGAACGGCACGCCCAGCGGGTTGATCCAGTAGTGGTCTGTCTCGATCGGATCGCGGGCGGTGAAATGCCCAGCCAGGCCGACCTCGAAGCCCAGCTCGGCGAACAGCCTGTACGACGCAGCAAGGCGTTGCTTGCGGTGCAGGCGTTCGGCGTGGAGATCGGCGTGGGTGGTCGGGGCGCTGATTTGCAGGCGGTGGTTGTGGTTCGGCAGGCGGGTGATGCTACGGGTCATGGGGCGTACTCGCAGGTGGATGAATCGGGCGCCTCCACCGTGCGAGGGGTCGGGTCTGAAAGGACTGTAGCAAGGGCGCGCGAGGGGCAGAAATACTGTTTTGATCTATTTTTATTATTATTTTTCAGAATAAAAAACCAAATGAATATTTAACTACCGCATTTTAGTTCTGGACCCATAGTCGGCAGGGAACTCTGTAGGGGCGGGCTTGACCCGCGAAGCAAGCAGCGCGGTACGGCCCATCGCCGGCAAGCCAGCTCCCACAGGTACGGCGCATGGCTTGAGTTCAGTGCAATCGGTGTGGGAGATTCTATGGTCAGTGGCAATGTCATCAGGGTTGCCAGGTGCTCGCCACGGCATCTTCAGCGCCTGTGAGATCGAGCGCCGCCCGCGCGGCGCATCGCGAGCAAGCTCGCTCCTACATTTGTTTCGGGCCAGTAACACCTGTGCCAGGTGCGCGCGACCGCCTTGTTCGTACGACGCGATATCGAGCCATGCGCCAAAGCGTTCGCGCGCAAATCCCATAGGAATGATTGGCCCGAAACAGATGTAGGAGCGAGCTTGCTCGCGATGCGCCGCGCGGGCGGCGCTCGGTCTCACAGGCGCTGCATACCTTAAGGCCAACACCTGCCAGCCTTGACGCGATCCCTGTGGGGGCTGGCCCGCTCCCACAAGGTCAAGATCCCTACTAATTGCCCTTGGCAGCTTGCGTCGCCAAGCGCATGCCGAGGGTGGCGTTCGCTGACGCTGGCGCTTCTGTTCGTTGGGGTTTTTCCAGACCCAAGTGATCCCGCAAGGTGCTGCCCTGGTATTCCGTACGGAATATCCCGCGCCGCTGCAGCTCCGGCACCACCTGCTGGAGGAAGCGTTCAGCACCACCGGGCATGTACGGCGGCATCACCACGAAGCCATCGGCGGCGTGTTCGTCGAACCATTGCTGAATCTGATCGGCGACGGTTTGCGGCGAACCGATGAACTTGGCGAAGGCGAGGCTTGAGGCGTACCAGCGGCCCAGCTGTTCGAGGCTCCACCCGGCTTCGATGGCATTGCCGATCACCACGTCGAAACGGCCCTTGCTGCCGCGGATATGCTCGCGGATATCCGGTACCGGTGCTTTTGGGTCGTGCTGCGCCAGGTCGTAGTTCATGCTTGCCGACATGAACGCCAGGCCGGCGATGGGCAGGATCAACTCGTCCAGCTCGGCGGCCAGCGCCTGGGCCTGCTCATCGGTGTCGGCGATGATCGGGTACAAGCCTGGCAGCACTTTGACGGCCTCGACGCTGCGGCCGGCCGCCACCACCTGCTGCTTGAACTCGCGGTAGAAGGCCTTGGCTTTCTCCAGGGTCGACTGCACCGGGAAGATCACCTCGGCGTTATGTGCCGCCAGGGACTGGAATGCCGACGACACGCCTGCCTGGATCAGCACCGGATGGCCTTGTGGCGGGCGCGGCAGGTTAAGCGGGCCGCGCACCTTGAAGTGCTCGCCTCGGTGCTCGGCGTAGTGGATTTTGCTGGCGTCGGCGTAACGCCCGCTGCTTTTGTCCAGTAGCAGTGCATCGTCTGCCCAAGTGTCCCAGAGGCTGCGCACCACATCGAGAAACTCCTCGGCCTTGGCATAGCGTTCGGCATGGCCGAGGTGCTGATCGAGACCGAAGTTTCGCGCTTCGCCATCGTTGACCGAGGTCACCGCATTCCACGCCGCCCGCCCATGGCTGAAATGGTCCAGCGTGGCGAACTGCCGGGCGACGTGGAATGGCGGGTGGTAGCTGGTGGAAATGGTCGCGCCCAATCCGATGCGTGAGGTCAGCACACTGAGCGCCGAGAGCAGTGCCAACGGTTCTGGCGAGCCATTGGGGCGCCAGGTCACGGCGGCGTCGAAATTACCGCCGTGTATGTCGTCAAGCGCGAGTTTGTCTGCGACGAAGAGCATGTCCAGCTTGGCTGCCTCGGCCTGCTCGGCAATGCGCTGGTAGTAGCGAATATCCAGCGCATTGCCGATTTCGGCCTGGGGATGGCGCCATCCGGCCAGGTGCGAGCCCGCTTGAGTGACGAACAGCGCCAAGTGCAGCTTTCGCCCCATCACACGGCCTCCTGCTTGCGCACGCGGTGGGGGATGTCGTTGTCGGCGATCAACACCCGCTCCATCGCACGCTCGAAGTCGCCGTAGTTGTAGACCGGGTAATGCAGCAGCGCGCGGTTATCCCAGAAGGCGACCGTGCCCGGCGTCCATTTGAAACGCACCTGATACTCGGGGTTGCTGAACGCCTTGAGCAGCTCGGCGACCAGCGTGCGGCTTTCCTCAACCGACCAGCCAATCACCTGGGGTGACATGGAGAAGTTGATGAACAGGGCGTCTTCGCCGGTTTCCGGGTGGGTGCGCACCAGTGGGTGGGCAAGGATCGGGTAGGCATAGCCGACCTTGTCCAGCGACGCCTTGAAGTTGTGGGTGACGAAGAGGTTGTCGATGCGCGCCTTGAGCTCATCGGACAGGCCGCGGTAGACCAGGCCTGCATCGGCCCAGACCGTATCACCCCCCAACTCAGGCAGCGATACCGCGCGCAGCACCGCGCCGTAGGTCGGCTGGAGCAGCCAACTGGTGTCGGTGTGCCAGCGGCCCTTGGGTGCGTTGCCGTATGCCTCACGCGCTTCCTTGGCAAGGATCAGGTGGGCCTGGGGCTTGTTGCTGTCCTGCTTTTGGGTGGTGGGGTGTTCGTACAACTCGCCAAACTGGGCGGCGAAGGCGATCTGCTGTTCGCTGTTTATGTGCTGGTCGCGGAAGAAAAGCACCTTGTGCTTGAGCAGCAGGGCGTGGATTTCATCGCGCTGCGACGGGGAGAGCGGCTTGCTCAGGTCGACGCCGCTGATTTCGGCGCCGACGGTGGGCTCCAATTGGGTGACTTTGAGTGCTTCGGTGAGTGCGACAACGTTTTCTGCAGGCATGTTGCTGTCCTCTTGTGGTTACCAGTCGTAGGAAAGGCGTGCGTAATAGAAGGCGCCGTTGAGGCCGTAGGGGCTGAATGCTCCGTACTCATCGAGGTTGTTGATTTCGGTTGGGTTACCCGCCAGGTTGGTCCGCACCAGGTTTGGCGATTGTTTGTCGGGGCGCACGCCGAACAGGTTGTTGGCGCCAATAGCGGCCGACAGGTTGTCGGTGATCAGGTAGGTGATATCGAGGTCGGTGATCCACTTGGCGCTGAACTGCTTGTCGGCCGCAGCGGTTGTGCCAGCCTCGGTGTACTTGCCGTAGCGGGTCAGTTGCAGGTCGGTGATGAAGTCGCCGACACGCCAGTTGCTCCCGAGCACCAGCTTGTCGCGCGGGCTGCCCTCGGTCAGGTCGGTTTGTGCCTGGTGGCCGAAGGTTACGTAGTTGCGACCAAGCAGGGCGGCCGCGCCACTTTCCTTGATGTCGCGGATGGTGGTGCGGTTGTAGCTGTACAGCGCCGACCAACGCACCTGGCCAAAGCGGCCGTAGTCACTGTGCAGTTCACTGACCAGGTCAATACCATCGGTTCGGCTGTCGACGCCATTGAGGTTGTACTGCGCGGAGTAGGCGTCGCTGACCTGGATGATCTCGCTTTTGACGATGCGATCCTTGATTTCGATGCGGTAGGCATCGAGGGTTACGCGGGCATTGCGAGTCGGCTCCCAGGACAGGCCGATACTGAAGTTGGTCGATTTCTCCGGCTCCAGGTCCTTGGCGCCAAGGGCTTGAGCCTCGGCGCTGCCCGGTGGCAGGTAGCGGGCCTGGATTATGCGGGTGGTGCCATCGGCCTGGAGCACGCCGGTATTCTGCGTGACCGAGAAGATTTGCTGGGCCAGCGACGGCGCGCGAAAGCCGGTGTTGAAGGTGCCGCGCAAGGCCAGGCCTGGCGCCAACTCATAGCGGCTGGCGAGCTTGCCGCTGACGGTGTTGCCGGAGCTGTCATCGTAGTGCTCGAAGCGAAACGCGGCGCTGGTGTACAGGCGTTCGGTGAGGTTGCTGCCGGCGTCGATATAGAAGGCGTAGCTGTCGCGGTCCAGTGAGCCGGCATCGCCAGGCGAAGTGCCGGTGAACGATTGCAGGCCCGGCGAGGGCTGTTGCCCTGCGCGTGGATGGCCAACGGGGTAGACGTAGCCGCCGTCGCGATAGGAATCAGGTTCGCCGGCGCCTTGCAGGTATTTTTCCCAGCGGTGTTCGATACCCGCTGACAGTTGCAGGGGTTTGGGCAAGCCAATCTCGAAGGGCCGGGTGAAGTCGAGGTTGGTGGTCCACTGCTGAAACTCCTGGGCGCCGAGGTAGAACGAGGTCTTGCTGGCCGGGCCAATGGACGCGTTGAGGGTGTTTTGCGCGCCCAGGCGGACATCATCCTTGCCGTAGATGGTGGACAGGTCGTAGGCCCAGCCGGCGAGGTCGCCTTTGCCGCCAACGGCGACCTGGAAGTCCTTTTCGTCGATCAGCCGTTGTGCATGGAAACCGTCTGGGTAGATCTGCGGGATCGACGAGACGCTGGTGGCGCGGAAGCTACCGCGAGTGTCGACGATGCTGCGGTCGCTGTAGGTTGAGAACGAGTACAGCGTCAGGTCATCATTGATGGGCAGTTCGGCGTTGTAGGAGAGGTTGTAGACTTCGTCGCGGTTGGAGCGGCCATAGCCTTTCTCCAGCAGCCGATCGACCGACTCCTCGCGCGGGTCGGCCGCTGCGCCTGGCGTACCGAACGGTACTGACTGGCCGTTGAGTACCGGGTAGTACCACGCCCCTTGGGCATCGCCAGCGGCATAGGAGGGCCCTTGCAGGCGGATGTCCAGCGAGGTGTTGAAGAAACCGCCGTTGTCGCCAAGGCCGAAACCGCTGTTGATGCCGGTCTGGGTCAGGTCACCGGGTTTGTCCTCCTGCTGGCCGACGGTGACGCTGGCACTGCCACCGCTGGCCTGGCTTTTGAGGATGATATTGAGCACCCCGGCGATGGCGTCGGAGCCATATTGCGCCGAAGCGCCATCACGCAGCAGTTCGATACGCTCGATGGCCGAGGTGGGGATCAGATCGAGATCCACCGGTACGCTGCCGCTGGCGATACGCGCAAAGTTGTTGTAGACGGCGGTGTTATGACGACGCTTGCCGTTGACCAGCACCAGCAGGTGGTCGCCGGACAGGCCACGGATCGACACCGGGCGCACTGAGTTGGAGGTGCCGCCACCTGACTGCGCCGGTGCGTTGAACGATGGCACGATACGCCCAAGGGCCTCGCGCAAGCTGGCCTTGCCGGTTTTGCGGATTTGCTCGCCGCTGATGATATCGATGGGCGATGGGCTGTCGGCCACGGTCAGGGTGTTGCTGCGGTTGCCGGTGGAGATCACCGATACCGTGTCGAGTACGGTGTCCTGGGCCCAGGAGCTTGCTGGTAGTGCCAGGCAGAGCAGCGACAGGGCATAGGGAAGACGATTTTCGGGACGAACGAATCCTTGCGCGCGCATTGGCCGCATCCTTTTCAGTTGAGGGAGTGGCTTGTTATCGGGCAGATGCCAGTCTGTTAAGCCTTATGGGGAGCTAATGGGGCTGCTGTGCAGCCCTTCGCGGGCAAGCCCGCTCCCACAGAAAATGCGCATTCCCCTGTGGGAGCGGGCTTGCCCGCGAACACCGGCGAAGCCGGTGCCATCCCCACAAATCAGGCGCTTCTGGCCACCTTCTCGGTAGCTCCCAGCGCCCCATCCACCGCATCAATGATCACCTGCGCTTCACTGCGCACCAGCCAGTCCGGGCTGACCTCGGCAAAGTGCACGCGCTTGTCCGTGCCGATAACCACCACGGTTGGCTGCGGCAGCTCCCACGTCCCGGTGCCGGTAACTTCGCCGATCCCTGGCCCCTTGCTCAACGAAGCTTGGCGCGAAGCCTCGTCGAACTCATAGAGCACACCAAGGCGCCGGGCCAGGGCGTTGTCCTTGTCGCTGGCGACTTGCAGGCTCAGGTTGTGCCTGGTCTTGATGTCAACCAGACGCTCCGGCACCTGCGGGCTGATTGCCACCAGGGGTACGCCGCGCGCCTGCAGCGCCGGTTGCAGGTTGCGCTCGTAGTAGGGGATGGCGATGTTACATGCAGGGCAGCCGGCAAAGCGGAAGAACACCAGCACGGCAGGGCCATCGGCCACCAGTTGGTCGAGGCTTAGCGAGCCGCCCTCGACCCTGAGTAGCTCGAACGCCGCGATGCTGTCACCGGCCCTGACGAACTGGTCATGGCGTGCTTTATCGACCAGCGTCTGGCGCTGGTCGATATTCACTTTCAGCGCCTCGGGTGCCCAGGTGCGCACGCGCTCGGCGTGCAGTTCGGCCAGCAGCCCATTGAGCGATTCACTCATGCCACTTCTCCTTGTGCACGGCGCAGGGTATTGCGGTTGGTGGGCACCGCCAGGCCGAAGCTTTCGCGCAGGGTGCTGCCGTCGTATTCTCGTCGCACCAGGCCACGGGCCTGCAACAGTGGTACGACGTATTCTGCGAAATAAGCCAGGCCGTCGGGCAGCAGCGAGTTGATGATGAAACCGTCGGCTGCGCCGTCTTCGAACCAGTCCTGCAAGGCGTTGGCGACTTCCTCTGGCGTGCCGACGAAATCACGGCGCGGACGTGAAAAGTGCAGGGCCACTTCACGCAGGGTCAGGTTTTCATCCCGGGCCTGCTGTTTGATGCGGTCAGAGCCGCCTTTCTGGCTGTTGCTGCCCAAGTCGCCGAGGTCGGGGAAGGGGGCGTCCAGATCGTGTTTGGAGAAGTCGTAATCATTGAACGGGCGCCCCAGGGCGACGATGGCGTCTTCGATGGTCACCAACTCGACAGCCTGTTGGTAACGGCTTTCCACCTCTTCGGCATCGCGGCCGATAATCGGGCGAATGCCGGGCAGGATGAAAAGCTCGTCCGGGTTGCGACCGGCCTTGGCGGCACGCTGCTTGAGGTCCGCGTAGTAGGTGCGGGCGTCGGTGAACGATTCCGGGCTGACGAAGATCGCATCGGCATTCTGCGCGGCGAAGTTGCGGCCATCCTCGGAGGTGCCTGCCTGGAAGATCAACGGCTGGCCTTGGCGCGAGCGCTGTATGTTCAGCGGGCCTTTGACCTTGAAAAACTCGCCCTGATGATTAAGGGCGTGGAGTTTATCCGGGTCAAAAAATTCGCCGCTTTGCTTGTTTCGTGTAAAGGCATCGTCTTCCCAGGAATCCCACAAGCCTTTGACCACGTTCACATGCTCGCGGGCAATACGGTAGCGGGTGGCATGCGGCGGGTGCTCCGCCTTGCCGAAGTTGTCGGCAGTGCCAGACAGCCACGAGGTGACCACGTTCCAGCCGGCGCGACCGCCGCTGATCTGATCCAGCGACGCGAACTGGCGGGCGACCTGGAACGGCTCGGTGTAGCTGACCGTCACGGTGGCCACCAGGCCGATGTGCTCCGTCACTGCCGCCAGCGCCGACAGCACGGTCAGCGGCTCGAAGCGGTTGAGGTAGTGCGGGCTGGACTTGGCATGAATATGCAGGCTGTCGGCGATGAAGGCAAAGTCGAACCTGGCCCCCTCGGCCAACTGGGCCTGCTGCTTGTAGAAGCCGAAGTTGACACTGGCATCGGCCAGCGCGTCCGGGTGGCGCCATTCGCCCCAACCATGGCCGACACCATGAATCATTGCACCGAGTTTGATCTGTCGTTTGCTCATGCGGGCTCTCCGAATTTGAATAGGCTTATTGCTGCTTCTGTGTCGAGGCTGCCAGCTGCTTGTCCTGCAGGTGACGGCTGGCGTTGAAACTCTTGTCGAAACCTTGGCTGACATTCACTGGCCGCGTCAGTACGCCCTCGGCCAGATAGGTGTCGGCGGTGTTCTGCAGGTTGGCGATGACCGCGTCGGTAATGGCTACGGGCTGGAAATCGGTGTTGCTGGCCGAGGCCAGATGCACTTCCACCGGCAGGCCGGTGACCTTGGCCTGGGCCTGGGCGTATTCGCGTGGGTGGCTGTTGACCCAGCTCCAGGCGCGGTCGATGCGCTGCACGAAGTCGTCGAGTTGCGGGCGTTTGTCCGCAATGGCTTTGCTGGTGGCTGCGAGGTAAAGGTGGTTGGTCAGCAGGTCGTCACCCTTGCGCAAGATGCGCGCGCCGTTTTGGGTGATGGCGATGGTGGTGTACGGGTCCCAGGTCGACCAGGCGTCTGCGTTGCCGCTTTCCAGGGCACTGCGTGCGTCGGTGGGCAGCAGGTTGACGAAGGTCACGTCGCTGGTTTTCAGGCCGGCATCCTGCAGTGCGCGGATCACCAGGAAGTGGCCGATGGAGCCGCGATTGGTGACGATGCGCTTACCCTTGAGGTCGGTTACGCTTTTCAGGGGGGAATCCTTGGGTACCAGGATCGAGGTGCTGAAGCGGCCGTCGGCATGGGTGATGCTGACCGTTTTCAGAGGCGCGCCTGCACCAAGGGCGAACACGTAGGGCGCGTCGCCCAGGGCGCCGATATCGACGGCCTCGGCATTCAATGCCTCCCCCAGGGGGGCGGCGGCAGCGAATTCGGAGAAGTCGATGCGATAGGGCACATCGTTCAACTCGCCAGCGGCTTCGAGCAACACCTTGAGCGATGACTTCTGGTTTGCCACGCGCAGCGGTTCCAGGCCTGCGGCGCTGGCAAGGTTTGCAAGCAGTACGCTGGCGCTGAGCAGGCTGGTCATGAACGTGCGGATCAGCATGGAATGTCTCCTGTCAGTTTTTCGAAAGGCTGCGGGCGAGGACGAAGATTTCCTCCATGCGCCAGTGCTGGTTGGTGTAGCGCGGGTCATCGGCCCATTCGTGCCAGCCAGAGTCGCGCCGGTATTGGCCGAGCAGGCCACTGGCGCGGATCTGCGCGGGGTCGACGCTGACCGCGTGGTCGCTGGCGGGGTGCACGTAGATGGCGTCGCTGTTGCAATACAGCTCACACATGAAGCAGGTCTGGCAGTCGGCCTGGCGGGCGATGGTCGGCAGGCCGTCGATGCCTACGGCGAGCACGTCTGTCGGGCAGGCGACCACGCATTGATTACAACCGTCGCAACGGTCGCTGAGGATCAGTTCGATCATGCCGGCACCTGCGCGTGGGCCTGCAGCGGATCGCGGCGTACCCAGGGCGCATCCAGGCCACCGCTGCGTAAATGCAGGTCAAAGCTTGCAAGCTGTTGGGGCACATCGCTGCGCTGATGGATGCCACGGCTTTCTTTGCGCTCCAGCGCCGCGCCATAGCACCAGCGGGCACTGGCGAGCATGGCGGCGGTCTCCCGCCAGCGCAGTTGCGCGGCTGGATCACGGGCGCCACGCTGTTCACGCAGGCGGTCCCAACTGTTGCTCAGCTCGGCCAGGGAGCGCTGCAATTGTGTACCCGTACGAAACAGGTTTTTGTCGTAGGGGTGCATTTCGTTCTGCACGGTGCTGACCAGATCGCTACTGCCTTGGCGGTCGTCGCCAAGAGGCAGCAGGCCGACGCGTGCGGTGCCGTAGCAGGTGCCGGTGCGTAGCGGGTGTTGACGGGCATGCAGCGCAGCGCCACGGCCAGCCCACTGCCCGCTGGACAGCGCCCATGACGAATTCACCGCGCCGCCGCCAGAAATAGCGCCTGTCACTTTTTCGCGGCTGGCTGCATCACCTGCGGCGAACAGGCCGGGCAGGCGGGTTTGGCAATGTTCGTCGACCAGGCGCAGGCCGCCGACACCACGGACAGTGCCCTCGCCATGCAGGGTCACGGCAAACTTCTCGCGGTAGGGGTCTATCCCTAAGCGGTCGAACGGCAGCATCAGGTTCGGCTGCACATAGGGCAGGCGTGCGCGAATGTCGTGAGGGATGCGATCCAGGCGGCAATACACTGGCCCTTCGAGCAGGGCACGGGCCAGCGATTCGTTGAAATCGGGCCCCTGGCTGATCGGCATTTCGCGGCCGCTGGCATCGAAATAGCGGCCAAAGGTGTAAACCATCGAGCGGGTCATGCTGCTGCCAGCCGGGGCAATGCAGTAGTAGCTGGAGAACTCCATGCCGGACAGCTCGGCACCGGCTTCGACGCCCATCAGGTAGCCGTCGCCGGTGTTGTTCTGGCTGCCCAGCAGGCGTGAGTGAAAGGCACAGCCACCAGTGGCAAGCACCACCGCAGGGGCCCGCACCTCCCATTCGCGCTGCTGCTGGCGCTGCAGGCCTCGGGCGCCGGCCAGCTCGCCGTTGCCGTCCTTTAGCAACTCCAGCGCAGGGCTGTGGTCGAGCAGGGTGACGCCATGCTCCAGCGCCAATTGACGCATGGCACGCATGTATTCCGGGCCACGCAGGGCGCGGTACTGCTTCTCGCCTTGCGGGTTTTCTGGAAAGTGATAGAGGCGGTCGAGGCTTGGTAGCGTTTGCCAGGTGGTGTCCAGGATGCGCGCCATCCAGTTGGCATCGCCGAGCCCGGCGGCGCTGGCTATACGCTTGTCGATGGCCGCTTGACGCTGCTCGGGCGGCACCCACCAATGCCCCGGCCCTGCCGTGGCGGTTACACCGCTGGTGCCGCAGAAACCCTTTTCGGTGAGCACCACGCGTGCGCCTTCCCGGGCTGCTGCGACCGCAGCCCAGGTGCCCGCCAGGCCTCCACCGATCACCAGCACGTCGGCGTCGATCTGTAGCGTTGGGGCACTGGTGGTGAGCGGGGAGGTCATGGGTTGCTTGCTCCTGGAGTGGGTCGTAGGGACGTCCTCCGCCAGGAATGGGGTCGGTCTGAAATCAACCATATCTTTCTAAGAAACGGCTGTGAAAGTCTTTTTGGCTCTAAGCTAATTATGTAATTAACTGATTTAACAGAATCTATAATATCAGATAACGGCATTTAAAGATTGCGTGCTCTTTGTGCCTTCAGGGCATGGCAGGCCCGGTTTTGTGCGTCTGATGGGTGCCAGCGCTTGACCCCAGCTGTTTGCAGGTGTGCGGCGCAAGGCAGTGCGTAGCGGCGACAAGGCTGTAGTGGATCGCTCGGGGTACCAGCGACTCTGTTCGGGGAAATGTCGGCTAGATGGCGATTGCGCTGAGTGGATAGCCCGGCGCGATAAACGGGTTGTGGTCTCGGCCAAGGCCGTCCGGGTCGTCCTTATCAACACCGAGCAAGGCCAGCAGGCGTGTGCGGATGGTGTTGAAACCCAATTGGCCGTTGTCGCGGGGGCGGTGCAGGTCGACACGCAGTTCTTCGGCGATGCGCCCGTGCTGCAACACGATGATGCGGTCGGCCAGCAGGATGGCTTCGTCGACGTCATGGGTAACCAGCAGCACCGCCGGGGTATGTGCCTGCCAGAGGTCGATGATCAGCCGGTGCATGCGGATGCGGGTCAGGGCATCGAGCGCCGCGAAGGGTTCGTCGAGCAGCAGCAGCTTGGGTTCGCGCACCAGGCTGCGCGCCAGCGCTACGCGCTGCGATTCACCGCCAGACAGGGTGGCTGGAAATGCCTCCAGGCGATGGGCCAGGCCCACTTCGGTAAGCGCCTGCACGGCGCGCTCCTTGGGGTTGTTCACCCGCAGGCCCAGGGTGACGTTTTTCCAAGCGCGCTTCCAAGGCATCAGCCGCGGTTCCTGGAACACGGCGGAGCGTGCCTGCGGCGCGTTCAGTTCACCGCCATCAATGGCATCAAGGCCAGCCAAGGCGCGCAGCAGGGTGGTCTTGCCCGAGCCGCTAGCACCGAGCAGGGCGACGAATTCGCCAGGCGCGATGTCCAGGTCGAGGCCATCGATGACACGATTTTCGCCGAACTGGCGCACTACGCCGCGTAGGCTCACGGCTGGCTGATAGTTGAACTGGCTTTGCGCATTCATCGCATCAGGTCCTTACGAAAGAGGGCCGCCAGGCCAGGGCGAGGCGTTCAAGGGTGCGAATCAGGCCGTCAATCAGCAGGCCAAGCACGCTGTAGATCAGCAGGCAGATGACGATCACGTCGGTGCGCATGAAGTCGCGGGCGTCGCTGGCCAGGTAACCGATGCCGGCGGTGGTGTTGATCTGCTCGACGAACACCAGGGCCAGCCAGGAAATGCCCAGCGAGTAGCGCAGGCCAACGAAAAACGACGGCAGGGCACCAGGCAGGATCACGTGCCAGATCAACTCGCGGCGGCTAAGCCCCAAGGTGTTGGCGGCCTCGACCAGTTTCGGGTCGATATTGCGGATGCCGGCGAACAGGTTGAGATAGATCGGAAAGGTCGTGCCCATGACGATCAGCGCTACCTTGGTGAATTCGCCGATGCCGAACCAGAGGATGAACAGCGGCACCAGGGCCAGCGACGGAATAGTGCGCAGCATCTGCATCGGTGAGTCGAGGGCGATTTCACCGCGCCTCGACAGGCCGGCAATCAACGCTACTGTCACGCCGATGGCCACGCCAATACTTAACCCGGTGACCGCCCGTTGCAGGGAAACCAGCAGGTGTCGCAACAGCTCACCGCTGCGGATCAGCTCCCACAGCGTGCCGCCGATTTCACTTGGCGCGGCGATCACCCGGGCTGGAATCAGCCCGGCGCGCGAGGCAATTTCCCAGATCAGCAAAATGGCCAGCGGGCTTAACAGGCGCAGTAAAACGTCTGGGGCTGACCACCTTTTTGCTAAGCGGTGCGCAGGCTTGCTGACCTGGATAGTAGTGGCGTGCGTCATGAAAACTCCCCGGAGATCAGTAGATATAGCTTTGCCCATGGGCAGGCGGCGGCAGAGTCGAGCAGGGTGCGGTTGGCGAACAGCAGGGTAAGGCGAGGGTATCGGCAGGTTGCGTCATGGGTCTCTCGTTACGGGCGCAGATGGCAGGCGGGAGCCTGTTGGGTTGTGTAGCGCCCCAGTGTGAGAGGTGGCTTTTGGGAGACCGTATGCTTATAAGTGCTAGGTGTAAAAGTACTTTTGATTCTAAGCTAATTATCAGTTTTATTGAGTTAATATGAATTGCATTATGCGCTTATCGAATTTTAATGGGTGTGTGGGGTTGCCGGTTGCAGGCATTGCGCCGCTACATTCTCCAAAGCGTGCCGCTTACGCCTTGGGCCCGTCCCAGTCGCTACGCGTCGCAGCAGTCAGCGCATCCCAGTCATCAGGAGGGTTGGCGCGGCCCAGCATCTTCTCGAATACGGCGTAGGGATCGGATTTGCTGCCTGCCCACCTTAGGGATTTTCGACGTTGGCCCATGCATAGACGATGACCTTGGACCTTGAGTCGTAGCGAAAGAACAGCCGAAAGCGCCTGCCGATTTTTGCCCGCCGCCAGTGTCGGTAAACGGTGCCCGGCGTGTTGCCTTGCAGGAACTCATCACGGCCCGGGTCTGCAGGCACAGCCTCCATGATCAGATGGCCCAATGCCCGAAACAGCTTCACGTTAGCGTTGCTTTCAAAACCCTGTGGGTCGTTCTGCTCGGCCCGGGCGGCGGCTTCTTGCAATTTGCGTAGCTGTAAAGTCACACATTCATGAAACAACAGTGTCCAGCCATGTAGCACCATCAGATCGCGACCTCACCGTCGATCTCTTCGTCCAGGTTTACAGGGTGGTTTGCGTTGGCGAGCATGGTTTGCGCCAAGTCTTCCGGCAGGTTTGTGAGGTTGCGTCCGCTGCGGATATCAGCCTCCAGCAAACCCAGGAATGCACCGATGGCAGGGTCTTCGTGGGCGGTTTCTACACGGCTGACCACAATTTCACCGCCGCGTACGTCGAATGCGATCTTGCCACCTTTGTCAATGCCCAGTAGCTGGCGAACGGATTTGGGTAGCGTTACCTGGCCCTTCGAGGTCAACGTGGCGATTTCGTGGATGGCAGGCATGAGCGTTCTCCCGGATGTATTGGCTGAGTGGTAAGGAATAATCCTTACACGGTCAATCTTGGATCTCTGATGATCAACCACAAGCAGCCTGCCGATACTGTCCTACAGTAAGATCTGCGTGCACTAAGGTCTCAGAACAATAGTGTGGTGATTCGCTGGTTTGAGGTGATTGCTGGCGAGAGTGAGATGCAGCTGAATTGATCTGGTCTCTGGGTCTTAGGTGAATCCCAGATCCACTGATGAGCCCTTTGAGGACATAAACTCATGCCTCAGCCTACCGTAACGCAAGAAACCGTCTCGGCGTTCCAAACCCAAGACGTACGTGGCCGCAGGTTCAAGGCCATTTTTGACTATCTGGTTCAACAAGGCCTAAAGCCGGAAGGTAAGTCGAATTCCGAGACACTTGCTTTCCAGTATCGCGGCGCGGATGGGAACCAGATGGATGTACTTGCCTTCCGCCGAGGTAACAACGATGTCCTTTCTTTTCCGCGTTCTTACTGGCGCAGCCGTTCGGATCGACGCGAGGCGCTCTGTGAGCCGTTTGACTATTCGGAAAGGCCATCGGTGGCCACTGGGGTAGTGGGCTCTACAAACTATTCGGTTGGGCAATTGATAATCAAATCAGCGACCCAAGATCGCGTCATGGCTGTTTGTGCAGCCGTGTGCTTCGATCTGATGAATGAATTGGCCTCATCGAGTGAATAATGTGGAGTAAGCAGTGGCCCCGGCTGAAAGTGAATGGATCTCCATGGCCTATGAAACTCCCGGAGCTGATGAGATGAAGAGCCTGCCCGAGACCTAAAGACTATCAGGATCCCCAAAGAACATTTGGGCATTCATATAAATCAAAAGGTTATGAATGGGGAATTGGTTTTGTACCCCCAGATGTACCCCTTTTAACAGCAGCTTCGGGTGGATTACAGTGGACGCGCCGAGGGGCTGGCCTCGAACGCGCAATTCCTCACCCAGTTGGTACGCGTCGCAGCAATCAGCGCATCCCAGTCATCAGGAGGTTTGCCGCGGCCCAGCATCTTCTCGAATACGGCGTATGGATCGGATTTGCTGCCTGCGGACCGTAGGGTACTTTCGTCGTTGACCCATGCATAGACGATGACCTTGGATCTTGAGTCGTAGCGAGAACAGCGCGAAAGTGCCTGCCGGTTTTTGCGCGGCGCCAATGTCGGTAGGCAGTGCCCAGCGTGTTGCCTTGGGGGTTATGTATGCCTGTATCGCCCGGCACAGCTATTGGACTGGGTTCTGGCACAAGACAACAAGATGCATCCTTGGTGCTTACGAATGGCGAGATTCTGATGACTGCTAGTATGATTGGGCAACCAATGGCCGCCTAAAACAGCATCACTACGGACCCGCCCAGTTGCAAGCCAGTGGTGGATGGGGCTGGTCCTAATATCACTTCAAGGATTCCAATGGCACGTCAGAGCATCGATGATCGGGTTGAGCGACTTAACAAAGGGTGTTGCCCCATCCATGGCATCGACATGCCACAGGTCGACCGAGTTGGGGAGAGTGGTGTTAGACACTGGCTCGTTGAATGCCCAAGGCTTGACTGCGAGGTGCAAGGTCTCTCCCAGCAACCCGATGGGCCCGTTGAGCTCCTGCCGGCTTTCCAGGTACTGATAGGGCGCAGCCAGGTATGACTTCGTGAAGCAGGTCGTCTATCGAACCCTCGGTATGGGAGACCGCTTCTACCAGGATCACCAGTGGTGGGTGAAACTGGATGACAAGTCCGCCCGACACGCCAGCCAGGCAATGTACGTCGACATGCGGCCGGCTTCGAAGGTGCTGGTCAGAGGAGATGATCCCACGCCAACTGGCCCGGGATCTGATGCCCGCCGGAAAATGGAGAAGCGCGAGGGGGTCTTTCTCCTGCTTGGCATCTTTTTTGAGTCCTTCAAGTGGTTCGGCTAGCCCGACCCTTGGCTAGCGTGCCAGTGCCTTGAAAGCACGGTAGTGTGTTTCGAGGAACAACAGCCTGGGCCTGGGCGTGAAACTGAACAGTCGTATCCCATGATATGCCCTGTACACAGGGTCATTGATGGAGTTAGCGACCACTACCTCGAGGGTTTCCGGATTGATCGACACCAGGTGCGCGTCGAACAGCCTATGCAGGTCTACCCGGAGCAATAGTCCATTGCTCACATCATCCGACTGATCCCCCCGGTACGGGATGACGTGTGCGGCCTCGACCAGGGCGCTGATGTCGCAGCCGCTGATGCAGCACCTCCCGCCATATCGCGTAATCACGTCTTCGCGGAAGTTCGCCTGGCCAGTCCTCACGACAGAAACCTGTGCGCGCATCGTCCGCCGATCGGCATGCAGCAGCTCGAGCTCCCGTGAAGGCAGGGGAGCTGTCAGGGATCCCGCGGCAGGATTCTCTAGAGGAAGCGTATCGGAGAGGTCAATCACGAGCTCGTGGGAGAGCATCGCCCTGTAGCTAGGTTTGGTCGTCGATTCGGTCTTCAGGGCGCGCAGGATGGCCAGCGTTTCCGCCGCGGCCTCAAGCGAGGCGAAGCTGTCTGGACGGTTATCCCAGGCTTGTCGCAGCGCGTCGATGCCCAGCCCCCGAACTGCCTGCAGGTCGTACAGGTTCGCGCCAGCGCCTCCGGCGTCAAGGTCAAGCACGGCCTCATCAACTAACCCAGTCTGTGAAGCCGGCCCTTGTTCTTCCTCGCCAGGGAACAACGCAACGACCTCAGGGTGCCAACGGTAAGCGGTTTCGCCGGCGTAATGGTCGTCGGTACCGGTGACGAGACGGTATAGCGCATAGAGCTCCGCCGCGGCCTCCACAGATCCACAAGACTCTGTTCGGTAGACCCAGGCGGCAGCTATGTCCTCTTCAGTAAACTCCAGCAGATCTGCTACCTCCAGCGCATAGAGGTATCGCGGTGCTTCAGCCGGCCGGGGACCGTAGACGCGTGGCCCAGGGTCGTGAAGCGCGAGTTTGGGGCGCGGAGAGTCATCATCCAGAAAAGGTAATGACTGTGTAAGCCCGTGATGCAGCCAAGCGCTTGACCGTTGCTGGCGCAGGTGCTCCATGTCGGCCTGCAGGTACTGGTCGAAGGATCGCACGTGATTTAGCCAGTCGAGGTAGCCGTGAAGGCGCTCTCGCGGTCGAGGGAAGGGCTTGAACGGCTTTTCCTTGGAGATTTCAGAAAGGCGCCTACTTGAGGTTGTCATCGGTCTTCCGTCACCGCACTTGGAGTGCAACAGTGTGTGGTGCCGGCAGTATCGGTGAACGGGGAGGGTATGCCTACTGCTCTTGGCAATTCCGCCGAAACACCGCGGTACGGTACTCCCCTCCGCACCTTTGACACCGTCCAAATAGTACACTCGCAGTGACTTGTACTGGGACTGATCTTGCCTTGGGGTAAACCATGCGAATTACAGCCTCTCACATCGTCGATTGGGCGAACACTCATGCAAAGGAGGCGCAAGCGGCGCTGCCACGCTTGATCAGGCGGCTTTGCTACGAGCCGTCGGTGACTGCTCTCATAACGTTCCCAGCGGGCGATTCCACTTACGTTCCCGGGTGGGATGGAACAGTTTTCCATCAAGAGGGTAATGCATGGATTCCGCTCGGTTTGTCTCGATGGGAAATCGGCTGCGATCAAGACGTCCAGGCAAAAGCTAATTCGGATTATCAGAAACGTGTTGAAAAAGTCGATCAGCAAGAGCGTTATAAAACGGTTTTTGTATTTGTGACGCCGAGGCGTTGGGCAAAAAAGGCTGAATGGTTAGCTCAAAAGAAGGGGCAACGAGAGTGGGCAGACGTTAGAGCCTATGACGCGGATGACTTGGAGCAATGGCTCGAGCAAACCCCGGCAGTGTCTTTGCAATTTGCCGAAGAGATAGGTCTCGCCGGTTGGGGGGTTGTAAGCATTGCGAGCTTTTGGGATGGCTGGGCTCGCCAGTGCGTTCCCGAGATCACACCTGATGCATTGGTTATGGGACGAGCGCTGGCGCTGAATGCTCTGAATGAAAAACTCCGCTCCGCAGCGGCTGATAACGATGTGATGAATCCGCTATCAATCAGAGCTGACAGTATGGACGAAGCTGCAGCCTTTGTGGTGGCGGCGACAATGGCTTCGGGAGAGTTGAGGCATCAGGCACTGGTAGTAATTGATCCTGCTGGCTGGCGATATGTTGAAGCCAATCCTCAGATTCGCATCGCAATCGTCGCTCGAGCAGAGATAGCAAGTCATCCCATCATGCGTAAAGGGCTTCGAGTGATCGTTCCCTACGCCTCCGGTGATATGGCGGGTAGACCGAACGGAGACGAACTGGTACTGGAGCGACCGAGTATTTACGACTTCGAAAAGGCTCTCGTTCACACGGGGATGGAGGAGTCCGATGCCAAAAGGTATGCGCTCAGTACAGGGCGGTCCTGGACGGTACTGCGTCGCCAACGGGCTACCAACCCTGCGATCCGTCGCCCTGGCTGGTTAGATTCCCTTCACTCGGCAAGCTTGCCTCTTCTGTGCCTGCTTGGGGCTTGGAAGTCTGATTCCCTGGCTGACAGACAGATAATTGAGCGCATTGCCGATCGGACGTATGAAGATGTAGAGGTTGATTTACGCCAACTCGCCAGAGTGGATGATGCACCGGTACTAAATATCGGTATGGTCTGGAAGGCCAAATCACCGCTGGAGCTCCTCACTCAGTGTGGCGACCGAATCACTAGCGGTCAGTTAGATAGATTTTTTGCTATTGCCCAAGAGATCCTCAGTATCCCTGATCCGCAGTTGGAGCTGCCGGAGGAAGAGCGTTGGCTGGCTCAGGTTAGTGGTCGAGTACATCAATATTCCAGTCTGCTGTTCGAGTCGATTTGTGACTCACTTCTGAAGCTGGCGGTGCGCGGTGAGGAACAACCAGGGCTTCAGTCGCTTCGCATAGAGCAGCGCGTTTCGTCGCTCATTCTGAGTTTGCTCGATGGTGCCGATGGTTGTCGCTGGTTGTCGTTAGCTTCGTACTTGCCGACTTTGGCAGAAGCAGCACCTGATGAATTTATCCGGGCCGTTCAAAAAAGTCTCGGCCTGGCGGGTGCGCCTGTGACTCTACTCATCACCGAGTCAGCGAGCTCGGGTGGATTTGGCGGTCGTTGCTGGCATGCTGAATTGCTCTGGGCGCTAGAGATGCTCGGCTGGGCGCCGCGGCGGCTCGGCCCAGTTTCACTGATTCTTGCTCGCCTCCGTGATGTGCCTATGAAAGGAAATTGGGGAAACAAACCTAGTGAGAGTCTGCTCAGTTTGTTCCGATCCTGGTATCCCCAGACAGCGGCCAGTTTGGAAGAGCGTATCAAGGTCCTTGATTTTCTGATTAACAAAGCACCCGACGCGAGCTTCAGCTTACTGCTGGGTTTGGTCGGGCGGGGTCCTAATGGTGCGTTTCTGACCCACAGACCGAAGTGGCGGGATGATGATGCCGGTGCTGGTCGTGGTGCTAGCCGAGAGGAGGCAGCCGCGATGGTCCTCGCTGCCAAGGAACGGTTGTTGACGATGAGCGTCGGGGATGCCTCTAGAACGGTGCGAGTCATCAAGAAGATTAATCTTGTCGATGAGTTGGATAATTTGCTTTTACTGCTAGCGCCATTTCTATTAGATGGGGCTGCCGATGGGGACCGTGAGGCTATCCGTGCGGAGCTGCGAAGCATAATTTACTGGCACAAAAACTATTCGGATGAACCGGTCGCAGAGCTAGAGAGTAAATTACAAGTTGTAAGCGGTGTTTACGAACGGCTTGTTGCTAAAGACGTGGTGCTGCGACACCAATGGTTGTTTGACAATTACTGGTTGGAAATGCCTGAAAAAGATCAGGATGATGGAATCGAAGCCAAGGGTCTGGCCGTCTTAGAGTTACGGGTCTCGGCATTGAGTCAGGTATACGAGTTTTATTCAATGCAAGGGGTTAATCGGCTCATCTGCGAATGCGCTGAGCCTGGCATTGTTGGATCTACGCTGACCAGGGTTGGGTGGATAAATCCAGTTGAAATTGCCGATTGGTTATTTTCGGAAGATGCAGATTTTTTGAAGTCTTCATCGATGGCAAGGTGCTTGGTTGGGATATTCGAATCGTATTCAGTATCAACAGCCGACGAGCTACTCCAGAAGCTGATCTGTTTAGGGCTGCAGCATAATTGGAAAGTGGACAGGTTGGCCAAGTTACTGGCTTTGGCAGTAGCAAAGCCTGCTACATGGCGGATAGTGGAGGAGTGCGGGCCTGAGGTTTCGGCTGCCTATTGGCAGCAAGTGAATGTCTCTCCCAGAGCAGATGAGATTCCAGGGTATGTTATGGAGCAGTTGCTGACAGTCAAGCGACCATTAAGTGCGCTTCATTACTGTCAGTATGCGATCGAAAAAACGGACCCGCATCAGCTGCTTGCGGCCCTTGAACTGTTCTTAACCCAAGGTGGGGAGGGGGAGGCCAGGCTCGAAAGCTGGCATCTTGAGAAGATGATCGAACGTTTAGAGGCCTGCAAAGAGATAGACCGGATGAGACTGGTGCGACTTGAGTTTGGCCTATTCCCGTTGCTTCGTTATGGTCGAGAAAGCAAGGCGGCGCTTCTTTATGAAGCCCTTACGACTCAGCCCGAAATTTTCAAAGAATTGATTTGCATGGTGTTCGCTCCGGAGAATGGAGAGCGGGAGCTAGTTGACGATCTGGCTAAGGCTGCCGCAAAACGTGCCTACAGTATTCTGCACTCATGTCGTCGGTTGCCCGGTGTGCAGGACGATGGGCACATCGATAGAAACGTTCTAATTGAGTTCGCCGAATCGACTCGCAGCCTGTGCCGTGACGCCGACAGGCTAACGATGTGTGATCAGACATTGGGAGAAATACTTGCTCATGCTCCTGCTGACGCGGATGGGGCCTGGCCATGCGAACCAGTCAGAGAGGTACTGGATGACTTCGGCGTAGAGCAAATGAGAAAAGGGTTTTTCATTGGTTGCTTCAACAAGCGTGGTGTAACCACTAGGTCCATGTGGGATGGTGGGGAGCAGGAAAGGACCCTAGCGGAGACGTACCGAGGACACGCAGAGCGGGTTCGTTTTTCACACCCTAATGTGGCTGCTGTTCTGGATGACCTGGCCAAAGACTATGAGCTCGATGGCAGGCGGGAGGACACAGCGGCAGACTTGAGGAAAGAAGGCCTCTGATTCTTAAGCCCGCATCGGTTTATGTACCATGTGGCGGGCACCCGGGTTCGGAGGGGGCAGCAGCATTGGTTGGGCTCAATCGGGCCGGCAGGTTTACTAGGCTCTGTCTGAAATCCCAAGAAACTCAAATATGGCCCTGGAGCAGCTTGGGTTCTGTACAGTCGCCGACCATCTACGGAAAGGAATTCTGT